>JACZTQ010000385.1 GCA_022573605.1 Pseudomonadota bacterium
GACCGAATGCTCGACCGTCTCGCGATAGCCCTCGCCGGCGCGGAACGGTCCGTAGCTGGCATAGCCCAGCACCTCGCCGCCGTCCTCGGCCACCAGCACCGGAAAACCGCGCGCCACGCGCGCGTCGAACCAGCGCGTCATGTCGTCAACGGTCTTGGGGGTCTCGGTCCAGCTCGCCGTGCCGGAGCGGATCTCGATGTTCAGGATTCCGGCGATCGCGGCCAGGTCACCCGGCTCGGCATCCCGCAGGATCACCCGGGCATCACCCGGGCGGCCAGCGGTCCACGCGGATGGGCGCAAGCTCGCGCTCCGGCGTCTCGGCCCGCCGCAGGGCGGCCAGGACCAGGGCGAATCCAAGGATACCGATCAGGGTGAAGCTCATCGCTCTCTCCGCTCACTCTCTCCGCGTCTTTCGCCTGTTAGCGTAATCGTCTATGCCCGGCACGTCGAGTCGCAATATTGCAGCGCGGCATTGCAGCGCGGCATTGCAGCACGGGAGCAGGAATGAGCGAAGGGGCATGGGATTTCTGGATCGACCGGGGGGGCACCTTCACCGATGTGGTGGCGCGCCGCCCGGACGGGACGCTGGCCACGGCCAAGCTGCTCTCCGACAACCCGGAGCAGTACGAGGACGCCGCGCTCCAGGCGATCCGCGATTTTCTGCACCTGGGCAAGACCGACCCGATCCCGGCCAACCGGGTCAACCGGGTCAAGATGGGCACAACGGTGGCCACCAATGCGCTGCTGGAGCGCAAGGGCGACCCCACCGTCCTGGTCATCACCCGCGGGTTGGGCGACCAGCTCCGCATCGCCTACCAGAACCGCCCGGACCTGTTCACCCGCGAGATCGTGCTGCCGGAAATGCTCTACTCCCGCGTCGTCGAGGCCGACGAGCGGGTCCGCGCCGACGGCACCGTGGAGCGCGCCCTCGACGAGGCCCGGCTCCGCGCCGATCTCCAGGCGGCCTACGAGGCCGGCATCCGCGCCGCCGCCGTGGTCTTCATCCACGGCTACCGCCACACCGCCCACGAGGCCCGGGCAGGCGAGATCGCCCGCGAGATCGGCTTCACCCAGGTCTCGGTCAGCCACGTCGTCAGCCCGCTGATGAAGATGGTCAGCCGCGGCGACACCACCGTGGTCGATGCCTACCTCTCGCCGATCCTGCGCCGCTATATCGACCGGGTCGCGGCTGCCTTCGAAGGCGATGCTGCTGGCAAGCTGATGTTCATGCAGTCCTCCGGCGGCCTCACCGACGCGCGCATGTTCCAGGGCAAGGACGCCATCCTCTCGGGCCCGGCGGGGGGCGTGGTGGGGGCTGTGCGGATCTCCGAGATCGCCGGATTCGACAAGATCATCGGCTTCGACATGGGCGGCACCTCGACGGATGTCTGCCACTACGCGGGCGAATTCGAGCGCGTGTTCCTGACCCAGGTCGCGGGCGTGCGGATGCGCGCGCCGATGATGAACATCCACACCGTGGCGGCGGGCGGCGGCTCGATCCTGCAATTCGACGGCGCCCGCATGCGCGTCGGCCCGGAAAGCGCCGGGGCCAACCCCGGCCCGGCGGCTTACGGCCGGGGCGGCCCGCTGGCGGTCACCGACGCCAATGTCATGACCGGCAAGCTGCGCCCGGAATTCTTCCCCGCCATCTTCGGCCCGAGCGCCGACCAGCCGCTCGATGTCGCCGCCACACGCGCCAAATTCGAGACCCTCGCCGCCGAGTCCGGCAACACCCCGGAAGAACTTGCCGACGGCTTCCTCAAGATCGCGGTCGAGAACATGGCCAACGCGATCAAGAAGATCTCGGTCCAGCAAGGCCACGACGTCACCGAATACTGCCTCACCGTGTTCGGCGGCGCCGGCGCCCAGCACGCCTGCCAGATCGCCGACACCCTGGGCATCGAGACCTGCCTGATCCACCCCATGGCCTCGCTGCTGAGCGCCTACGGCATGGGGCTGGCCGACATCCGCGCCAACCGCGAGCAGGCGGTCGAGGCGCTGCTGGACGAGACCAGCCACCGCCAGGCCGCCGCCGATCTCGACCGCCTCGGCGCCAGTGCCGTGGCCGAGGTCGAGCGTCAGGGCGTCGCGCCCGACACCATCCGCACCGTGCGCACGGTGATGCTGAAGGTGCGGGGCACCGACACCGCGCTCGGCGTCCCCTTCGCCACGGTGTCTGAAATGCAAACGGGTTTCGCCGCCGCCCACCGGGCCCGCTTCGGGTTTGCCCCCGGCGGCAAGCCGCTGGTGATCGAGGCGGTCACCGCCGAGGCGATCGGCGCCGCCGCCGACATCTCCGAGGCGACCCATGCCCTCGCCAGCCGCGACGAGGCGGAGTATGAGACCGCGCTCAGCGCCGAGTTCTACTCCGACGGCGACTGGCACAGGGCCCGCTACGTGCGGCGCGAGGCGATGCGACCCGGCGATACCCTGACCGGCCCCGCCGTGCTGGTCGAGCCCCACACCTCGATCGTCGTCGAGCCCGGCTGGCAGGCCCCCCTCCCCGC
>JACZTQ010000077.1 GCA_022573605.1 Pseudomonadota bacterium
TCATCGCCACCACCGCGACGGCAAACACCATCACCGCTTGCAGTGGCCCCACGTCGACCAGCAGCAGGTCGGTGTTGAAGACGAACATGAACGGCAGCAGGGCGGTGCGGATGTCATACATGAAGCCCTGGATACCGGTCTTGATCGGATCGCCGCCGCTGATCGCCGCGGCGGCGAAGGCGGCCAGGCCCACCGGTGGCGTGTCGTCGGCGAGGATGCCGAAATAGAACACGAACATATGCGCCGCGACCAGCGGCACCACCAGGCCCGACTGGGCGCCCACGATCACGATCACCGGCGCCATCAGCGACGAGACCACGATGTAGTTCGCCGTGGTCGGCAGGCCCATGCCGAGCAGCAGGCTCATGACGGCGACCAGCAGCAGCATGATCATCAGGCTGCCGCCCGACAGGAACTCGACCAGCTCGCCGATAATCATGTGCGCGCCGGTCAGCGAGACGGTGCCGATAATGATGCCGGCGGCGCCGGTGGCGACGCCGATGCCGATCATGTTGCGCGAGCCGGCGATCATGCCGTCGATCCACTCGCCGATACCGCGCCGGATGGCTTTGCCCACCGCGGCGCCCTCGCCGCGCATGAGCGCCTTGATCGGGTGCTGGGTCAGCGCCACGATGATCATCGCGACGGTGGCCCAGAACGCCGACAGCGCCGGCGACAACCGCTCGACGACGATGCACCAGATCAGGATCACGATCGGCAGGATGAAATAGAGCCCGGTGATCGCCGTCGCCCCAGCACGCGGCAATTCCACGACCGGCGCGTCCGGGTCGTCGATCTCCAGGTCCGGGTGCCTCGACGCGATCCAGAGCAGGAACAGATACCCCGCCGAGACCCCGATGCTGACGATAAGGAAAGCCTGATCGGGCGCCACCACCTTGATCCAGCCCATCCCGTAATACACCACCGCCGCCAGCGCCGTGATGCCGAGAAAGCCGCTCAGGAAGCCGATCATCTTGTTCGCCATGGTCATCGTCGAGGGCGGCTTCGGCAGGCCCTTCAGGCCCATCTTCAGCGCCTCCAGATGGACGATGTAGACCAGCGCGATATAGCTCACCAGCGCCGGCAGCGCGGCGATCTTGATGAGCTCGGTATAGGGCACGCCGGTGAACTCGGCGATCAGGAACGCCGCCGCCCCCATCACCGGCGGCATGAGTTGGCCGTTGGTCGACGAGGCAACCTCGATCGCGCCCGCCTTCTCGGCCGAGAACCCGGTGCGCTTCATCAGCGGGATGGTGAAGGTGCCGGTGGTGACCACATTGGCGATCGACGAGCCGGAATAGAGCCCGCTCATCGCCGAGGCGACCACCGCCGCCTTGGCCGGGCCGCCGCGCAGATGGCCCAGACAGGCAAAGGCGATCTTGATGAAGTAGTTGCCCGCGCCGGCTTTCTCGAGGATGGAGCCGAACAGCACGAACAGGAAGATCAGCGAGGTCGAGACGCTGAGCGCGACCCCGAAGACGCCCTCGCCCTGCATCCAGAAATGCCAGGTCGCCTTGTTGAAGGAGGCGCCCTTCCACTGCATCGCCTCGGGCAGCCAGCGCGCATCGCCGAAGAAGACGTAGCCGACAAAGACCGTCGCCACGATCGTCAGCGGCAGGCCCAGCGCCCGGTAAACGGCGCTGGCCAGCACCAGCATGCCGATCGAGGACACGATCAGGTCGTCGGTGGTCGGCAGGCCGGCGCGAAGCGCGATCGACTCGCGGAACACCACCGCGTGCAGCGACACCACCAGGCTCAGTGCGATCAGCACCCAATCATACCAGGGGATCCGGTCACGCGGGCTGGTCTTGAACATCGGGAAAGCCATCGCCGCCAGCACCAGCGCAAAGGCGAAATGGATGCGTCTGGCGTCGGAGAGGGTGACCACGAACCAGCGCACCCCGGTGTGCTCGGCCAGCCAGAACGGCACGTTCGAGGCGATGTAGAGCTGGAACACCGCCCAGATGAAGGCGATGATGAGGATTGACTTGCCCAGCCATCCCGCCGGACTGCGTGCGCCGGTATCGACCTGGGCGACCAGATCGGTGGCGGCGTTGGCCTTGAGATCTTCCCTCGGCATCTTCCCCTCCCCTCCCGCTGTCATTCGCGGGGTTTTGGACAAAAAATCATCTAGAGCCTTATCGGCGATCCCTGAGTCACCGATAAGGCTCTCACTTTTTGGTTTGCCGCGATTTCCGAGTCGCAAAGTGAATTCACTTTGCTTGAAATCGCTCGAACGCCTGGACGGGCTAGAGAATTCCGGCTGGCCCTCACCACCCGAAACCCTCGCCCAGCACGTTTCCATAGGCGAAAATCGCCGGCGTGCCGCCGGTGTGCAGGAATATCAGCGTCTCGTCCGCGGTGCCTTTCCGCGCCCGGTCGAGGAAAGCCGCCATCGCCTTGCCCGAATAAACCGGGTCGAGCATCAGCGCCTCGCGCGACGCGCCCATCAGGATCGCCTCGCGGGTCGGCGCGTTGAGCAAGCCATAGCCCGGCGCCAGGAATTCGTCGGTGATCTGAACATCGGCCGCCGTCACCGGCGACGCCACCCCCAGCAGCTCCGCGATGTCGCCGCAACGGGTCAGGATGCGCGGTTGCTGCAAATCGGCGGCCCGGCGCACGCAGACGCCCAGCACCGGGGTGTCGATGCCAAGCGCGCGCAGCCCGAACAGGAACCCGGCATGGGTCGCACCGCTGCCCGAGGGCACCACGAAGGCGCTCGGCCGGATATCCATCGCATCGAGCTGGCCGGCGAGTTCCCGCGCCGCCACCACATAACCCAGCGCCCCCAGCGGCGGATGCCCCGGTGCCAGGTGGATCACGTAGGGCGTGCGCCCCTTGGCCCGCAGCCCGGCGGCGATCTCCTCCAGCTGCGCATCCGCTCCGGCCTCGTCCTCGCCGTGGGGGTAGGTGTGCATCGTCGCGCCCAGCAGGCGCGCGACCAGCACATTGCCCGACGACCGGTAGAGCGGGTCGTCCTTCGGTACCCGATCCTCCATCTGGATATGGCACTCCAGCCCCAAACGCGCGGCGAAGGCGGCGCAAAGCCGGCAGAAATTCGATTGCACCGCGCCGGTGATCAGCACGGTGTCAGCGCCTGCCTCGCGCGCTTCGCCGAAATAGAATTCGAGCTGGCGCACCTTGTTGCCGCCGAAGGCCAGCGGGTGGGTGTCGTCACGCTTGACGTAGAGGCGCGGCCCCGAGCGACCCGAACCGGCGATTTCGCGCTCGATATTCGGCAGCGGCTCCAATGGAGTGGGGTCGGGCGCGAGGCGGACCCGGGGTAATTCGTCGAGACGTCCCAGACCGTCAGTCATGGCATTTCTCTCCGGCGGGCACAGCGCGGCACCAAGTCGTCGCGGCCGGGCCGGCCGGTAAGCAGATTACGCGGAATTTCATTTGGCAAGGCTCCGGGCGGGACGGCATGCGCCCCGCCCGACTGGCCGGATTACATCCAGCCGCGCTCCTTGTAGTACTTGATCGCGCCCGGATGCAGCGGCGCCGACAGCCCATCGCTGATCATCTCCGACTCCTTCAGGTTCTTGAACGCCGGGTGCAGCGCCTTGAACTGGTCGAAGTTATCGAACACGGCCTTGACCAGGATGTAGACCACCTTGTCCGGCACGCTTGCCGAAGACACGAAGGTCGCGCCGACGCCGAAGGTGGTGATCTCCGGGTTGTCGCCATACATGCCGGCCGGGATGGTCGCGGTGCGGTAGTACGGATTGTCGGCCACCAGCTTGTCGATCACAGAGCCGGTCGCGTTGACCAGAACGGCGTCACAGGTCGCCAGCGATTCCTGGGTCAGCGCGGAGGGGTGCCCGACCAGCCAGAAATAGGCGTCGATCTTGCCGTCGCAGAGCGCCTGCGCGGTCTCGGCCGACTTCATCTCGGCGGCGAGCTTCAGATCCTCGCGCTTCCAGCCCATCGCCTCCTCGATCACCTCCCAGGTGCCGCGGGTGCCCGAGCCAGGGTTGCCGATATTCACGCGCTTGCCCTTCAGGTCGGTGACGTTCGTGATGCCGGCGTCGGCCCGCGCGAGAATGGTCACCGGCTCCGGATGCACCGAGAACACCGCGCGCAGGTCGGTGAACGGCCCGGCATCGGCGAATTTCGAGGTGCCGTTATAGGCATGGTACTGCCAGTCCGACTGGGCGACGCCGAATTCCAGCTCGCCGGCCCGGAGGGTGTTGATGTTGTAGATCGAGCCGCCGGTCGATTCCGCCGAACAGCGGATGCCGTGCTCCTTGCGGTTCTTGTTGACCAGCCGGCAGATCGCGCCGCCGGTCGGATAGTAGACGCCGGTCACGCCGCCGGTGCCGATCGAGACGAACTGCTGCTGGGCAATCGCCGAGCCCGCGGTCAGCCCGATCACCGCCACGGCACCGGTGATGATGTGTCTCATGTTCATGATCTCGGATCTCCCTGTCTGATTTGCGAGCCGGGGGCCAGGATCACCGATGTGATTTTCCACACATCGGAAATCCCGCACCCCCTGTCCCGGCGCCGACAATAGCCAAGACTCCTGCCGATGCAAGCGCGGCGGATCGGTGATCAGGCGCCCCCCAACGGCATTTTTTGCGATTGATTGTTGTTCGCCGATCACGCCCTCGCGAATGCAGGCGTCATGGTCGAGCGCTCGCGGTGGCGCCCCGGGTCGACGCCCGCCTTCACGACCTTTATTTCTCCGGTGCGGCTACTTCTCCGGCACGGCGCCGCCGGCGAGTGTCCGCTTCATTGTCATGCTCTTGCGCTCGCCCTGACGCCGGGCGCGTTCGACCCGCCAGATAACGGCCGCATCGGTCTCGCCCGAACCGCGAGACCCGTCGTGACGACGCCGGACCGGGCCGCGTTCCTGCGCTTGCCGCTCGGCCCGCCGGGCCCGTCTCTCGACCGCCGCGCGTTCTCCGGCGCGTTGGCTGACAATTCGGCGTTCCGCGCGGCGGTCGCGCCGCGCGGCGCGTTCGTCGCGGTCGTCGGCGGCGCGGTCACGCACACTGGCCTCGACCTGGCGGTCACGTCTGAACACGCGTTCCCGGCGGCGCCGGTCACGGACCCGGTCAGCGGTGGCGCGGCGCCCTTCGCGCAGGCGCTCGGCGCGGTCGCGGCGGTGGCGCCGCTCCAGGCTCGGCTGCTTTTGCGCGCGTTGGCGGCGGCGCAAAACGCCATCGCCGTCTTGCCAGTCGCGCCGGTAGGTGCGATGGCGCCGGGAGGGATAGGTCGCATACCCATCTCCTCCGTAGTGGGAGCCGCTGTAGTAGGGGGCGCTGTAGATGTTCCCACCGTAATAGGCCCCGCCGTAATAGGCCCCGCCGGAATAGGGGGCGTCGTCATAAGGAACCACGCAGCCCGCCAGCGTGGCGGTCAGCAGGAGCGGCGCGGCGAGGCGGATGGCGGTGGCTGCGAAGGTCATCGGCGTTGTCTCCTTTCATCCCTCTGATCCGTCATACGGCGCCCGCCCCCGATCCCGTCGCCCGGCGCGATAACATCCGTGTCATCGGCCGGACGGTTCGCCAGATGATCGGCCCGCTTCCTCACTGGACACCCCTGTCCAGCGCCGCGATATTGAGCGGTGACTTCGGGATGATTCGAACCCGTTCCCGCGGAGGATACCGCCGATGACCAGCCACGCCGCCAACCTTGCCGCCGACCTCGCGGCAGTCACCCGGCCGCTCGACACCGCGCGGGGCCTGCCGAACCGGTTCTATACCGACAAGGGCGTGTTCGAGGAGGAGAAGCGGCGCCTCTTCGCCGGCAACTGGGCCGGCCTGGGCTTCGCCAAGGATGCGCCGGAGCCGGGCGACGCCGTGCCGGTCGCGTTCCTCGGGCAGCCGCTGGTGATGGTGCGCGACCGGGCGGGCGTGCTGCGGGTGTTCCACAACGTCTGCCGCCATCGCGGCATGATCCTGATCGACAAGCCGAGCCGGATCGAACGCACGATCCGCTGCCCCTATCACGCCTGGTGCTACGAGCTCGACGGGCGGCTGCGCGCCACGCCGCATGTCGGCGGGCCGGGCGCCAACCGCCACCCCGACATCAGGCGCGAGGAACTGGGGCTGATCGAGGTCCGCAGCCACCAGTGGCTGGGCGTGGTCTTCGTCAACCTCGACGGCCGGGCGCCCGCCTTCGAGGACCACGCGGCGCAGCTTCTGGCCCGCTGGGCCGAATTCGGCCACCCGGTCCACCACGGCGGCGAGGAAAGCTCATTCAAGCTCACGCTCGACACCAACTGGAAGCTGGCGGTCGAGAACTATTGCGAGAGCTATCACCTGCCCTGGGTGCATCCCGGCCTGAACAGCTATTCGCGCCTCGAGGACCACTATCACATCGAGCAGCCGGGCCGCTTCTCCGGCCAGGGCGCCACGCTCTACCGCCCGATGCCGTTCGAGGGGGGGCGCGGCTTCCCCGAATTTCCCGGTCTGTCCGAGCAATGGAACCAGGGCGCCGAATACATCGCACTCTATCCCAACGTGCTGCTCGGGGTGCACAAGGACCACAGCTTCGCCATCGTCATCGAACCGGCCGGCCACGACAAATGCATCGAGCATGTGGCGATCTTCTACGCGCAGGCGGAGGTCGCCGGCGGCGACTGGCGCGAGCGGCGCGAGCAGAACGCGGCGATCTGGCGCCAGGTGTTCGAGGAGGACATCTTCGTCGTCGAGGGCATGCAGAGGGGCCGCCACGCCTCCGGGTTCGACGGCGGCAAGTTCTCGCCGGTGATGGACGGCCCGACGCATTGCTTCCACCACTGGGTCGCGACCCGGATGCTGGCCCGGATGCTGGACTGAATGGACCAGAGGCAGGCAATGCATTAACAGTCACGGCGGTTCACCCGGTGGGGCTCCCTCGGGGGTATCGGAACACCCGAGCAACCGCGCGCCCGCCTTGCGTCCGAGGATCTGCATGGCCACCCCGCCCCAACCGGACTCGCCAGCTCTCCACGCGGAAGCCGCCGGCGTCAAGCGTGGCGGCGGCGCGAAGGCGGCCTGGCGCAACGTCCTCGCCAACGCGTCGGTCATCCTCGGCGAACGCCTCGCGTTCGGCGTGGTCAACATAGCCGCGGCCGCCGTGGCCGTGCGCGCGGTGGGGTTCGAGGCCTTTGGCGCGGTGTTGCTGGTTCACGCCTACACCCGTCTGTTCGGCGACATGCTGCGATTTCAGTCCTGGCAGGCCGTGCTGCGCTACGGCGCGCCGGCGCTTGCCGATGGCCGGACGCAGGATCTGCGGCGGCTGTTGGGGCTGACCCTGAGGCTCGATCTGATCGCCCTCGCCGGATCGATCACGGCGGCGATACTGTTCTCCGGCTTCGCCGCGTCGATTTTCAACTGGCCGGCGGAGACCGCCCGCTGGGCGCCCTGGTATGCGCTGGCCATCGCCTTCATGGCGACGGAAACGCCGGCCGGCGTGCTGCGGCTGCTGGACCGCTTTGGAATCCTCGCGCTAAGGCACGCGATCAACGCGTCGATCCGACTGACCGGGGCGGCGCTGGTCTGGCTGCTGGGGATCGAGGGCGGGACGGGCGCGGCGGCGCTGATCGCGGTCTGGTTCCTGGCCAGCGTTCTGTCGGGCGGGTGGTTGTTCGCGATGGCGTTCCTGGTGCTCCGCGGCCGCAACCTGCTTCCTCGAATGCGGGGCGACTGGTCGGAGATGAGGGCGGGATTTGATGGCTTCTGGGGATTTGTTCTGGCCACCAACGCATCGACCACGCTTGCGACCACGGTGGTCAATCTCACGATCCTCGTGGTCGGCGGCGTCCTCGGCGCCTCGGCGGCGGGGCTTTTCGGGGTGGTTCGGCAGTTTGCGGATGCTTTCGGCAAGCCCGCCAAACTGATCGGCCCGGTGATTTTCCCCGAACTCGGGAGATTGCGCGCGCAAAAGCGCCGCCGGTCGCTCGACGGCCTGATGTTGCGGGCGCTTGGCGCCGGGACCGCCGCCGTTGCGGCCATTGCCGGTGTCATGGCGCTGGCGGGCGGACCGCTCCTCGAGACCGCCTTTGGCGCCGAAGCGTTGCAGGCCTACAATCTCATGATTCTGGCGACGGTGGCGGCCTCGCTTTCCATCTGGGGGTTCTCGCTGGAGCCGGCGCTGCTGTCCGCCGGACGCGCGGGCGTTTCTCTTGCGATCCAATGCTCGGCGGCGGCGCTATATGCACTGACACTGTTCGTCCTGCTGTCGATGGGTGGTGGCCTCACCGAAGTGGGCGTTGCGCTGCTGGCGAACGCGGCGTTTGCTTTTCTGGCCCGTTTGGGCGCGGTCTGGAAGTTCCGGCGCCTTTGACCGGCGCGCAGGGTGGGCGCTAACCCACCACCCCCAGGCAAACACCCCCCCGCCGGTGGGTCTCGCCCACCCTCCGCCCGGAGCTGACGGATTTCCGACAGCAAACGACGAAATCCTGCACAATCGGGGCGGCAAAGCCTGTAACGATGCGCCGGGAACGAATCCCGGAGGAAAACCCATGAAGACCCACGCCCGCGTGGTCGTGATCGGCGGCGGCGTCGTCGGCTGCTCGGTGCTCTATCACCTGGCCCGCGAGGGCTGGAGCGACGTGGTGCTGCTGGAGCGCTCGGAACTGACCTCGGGCTCGACCTGGCACGCCGCCGGCGGCTGCCACACCATCAACGGCGACCCCAACGTCGCCAAGCTGCAAAAATACACCATCGAGCTCTACGCGGAGATCGAGGCGCTTTCCGGCCAGGCCACCGGTTTCCACATGACCGGCGGGGTCATGCTGGCGGCGACCCCGGAGCGCTTCGACTGGCTCAAGTCCACCGTCGCCAAGGGCCGCTATCTCGGCATCGAGGCCGAGATCATCACCCCCGAGGAGGCCCATGCGGACATGCCGCTGCTCGACCCCTCGAAATTCGTCGGCGCCGTGCGCACCTTTGTCGACGGTCATCTCGACCCCTCGGGCGTGACCCACGCCTATGCCAAATCGGCCCGCAAGCTGGGCGCCGCCGTCCACACCCACACCATGGTGCATGACATCCAGCGCAACCCCGATGGCGGCTGGCAGGTGATCACGGACAAGGGCAACATCGCTTGCGAGCATGTGGTCAACGCCGGCGGCCTCTGGGCCCGCGAGGTCGGGCGCATGGTCGGGCTGGAACTGCCGATCCTGGCCATGGAGCACATGTACCTGATCACCGAGGACATGCCCGAGGTCGCCGCGCTGAACGCCGCGACCGGCAAGGAAGTGGTCCACGCGGTCGATTTCGACGGCGAGCTGTATCTGCGCCAGGAGCGCGGCGGCATGCTGATGGGCACCTACGAGAAAGCCTGCGTGCCCTGGTCCGAGCGCGAGACCCCGTGGGATTTCGGCAGCGAGTTGCTGCAACCCGACATCGACCGCATCGCGCCGTCGCTGGAGGTCGGTTTTGAGCACTTCCCGGCGTTCCAGAACGCCGGCATCAAGCAGATCATCAACGGCCCCTTCACCTTCGCCCCCGACGGCAACCCGCTGATCGGGCCGATCCGCGGATTGCCGGGCATGTGGACGGCCTGCGGCGTCATGGCGGGCTTCTCCCAGGCCGGCGGCGTCGGTCTGGCGCTGGCCAACTGGATGATCCAGGGCGATCCGGGCTTCGATGTCTGGGCCATGGACATCGCCCGCTACGGCGACTGGACGACGATGGCCTACACCAACAAGAAGGTGCGGGAGAACTACTCGCGCCGCTTCTCGATCAAGTTCCCCAACGAGGAGCTGACCGCGGGCCGCCCCTTCAAGACCACCCCGGTCCATGAGCGGATGCTGGCGGCGGGTGCCCAGATGGGCGATAGCTGGGGCCTGGAGGCCCCGCTCTGGTTCGCGCCCGAGGGGGTGCGCGATGTGTTCTCATGGCGCCGCTCGACCGATTTCGAGCATGTCGCCGCCGAGGTCAAGGCGGTGCGCGACAGCGTCGGCATGATGGAGATTTCCGGCTTCTCCAAGTTCGCGGTCAAGGGCCCCGGCGCGCGCGACTGGCTCGACGGCATGCTGGCCTGCAAGCTCCCCAACCCCGGCCGCATGACCCTGGCCCCGTTACTGAAGCACGACGGCAAGCTGATCGGCGACCTCTCCATCGCCTGCGTCCATGAGGGCGATTTCTTCCTCGCCGGTTCGGGCATGGCCGAGGTCTATTACCTGCGCTGGTTCGAGCAGCATCTGCCACCCGACGGCTCGGTGACGGTCGAGAGCATCGGGCTTGGCCTCACCGGCCTCTCCATCGCCGGGCCGAACGCGCGCAAGGTATTGGAGAAGATCACCCATGCGGATGTCTCCCCCACGGGTTTCCGCTTCATGGCGATCCGCGAGATGGAGATCGGTTTTGCCCCTTGCCTGGTTGGCCGGGTCAGCTTCACCGGCGATCTCGGCTACGAGATCTGGATCAGGCCGGAATACCAGCGCCACGTCTTCGACACGCTGATGGAGGCGGGTGCGGAATTCGGCATCAGGCTGTTCGGCCTGCGCGCCCTGAACGCCATGCGTCTCGAGAAGAACTTCGGCGGCTGGGCGCGCGAATACCGGCCCCTGTATGGCCCGCTGGAGGCCGGGCTGGAGCGCTTCGTGGCCTATTCCAAACCGGCCGATTTCATCGGCAAGGAGGCCGCCATCGCCGAGCGCGACAGCGGCGGCGCCCTGCGCCTCAAGATGTTCGTGCTGGAGGCGAAAGACGCCGACGTGATCGGCGACGAACCGGTCTGGCTCGACGGCGAGGTGGTCGGCTGGGTCACCTCGGGCGGGTATGCGCATAACTCTGGCGTCTCGATGGCGATGGGGTATGTTCCCAAGGAACATGCCAACGCCGACGGCCCGTGGCAGATCGAGCTGCTGGGTGAGCGATTGGCGGCGCGCCTGCAGCATGCCCCGATCTGGGACGCCAACGCGGAAAGGATGCGCGGCTGATGCAACGCTATTCGGTCCTCTCGGTGCTCTGGGGCGGGCTCACCGGCCAGCAGCACTGGCAGCCGGTCTGGGGCCGCCCGGAACCGAAAAGCCATTACGACGTGATCATCGTCGGCGGCGGCGGGCACGGTCTCGCCACCGCCTACTATCTGGCCAAGGAGCACGGCATCACCAAGGTCGCCGTCTTGGAGAAGGGCTGGCTCGGCGGCGGCAATGCCGGGCGCAACACCACCATCGTGCGCTCGAACTACATGATCGAGGGCAATACCGAGTTCTACGAGCACTCGCTGAAGCTGTGGGAGAACCTCAGCCAGGAGCTGAACTTCAATGTGATGTTCAGCCAGCGGGCGCATGTCAGCCTGGTGTTCAGCGCCGCCGAGCGCGACGCCACGGCGCGGCGCTACAACCTGATGCGCCTGAACGGCATCGACGGCGAGTTCTGGGACCCGGCCGAGTTGCGCCGCCGCATCCCGCACCTGAACCACGACCAGGGCCGCTTCGAGATCTTCGGCGCCTATGTGCAGCCGCGCGCGGGCACGGCGCGGCACGACGCGGTCAACTGGGGCTACGCCCGGGCGGCGACGGCGCTGGGCGTCGATATCATCCAGAACTGCGAGGTCACCGGCTTCATCCGCAGGGCCGGCGCGCTGATCGGGGTCGAGACCAGACGCGATGGTGTTGCGGGCGAGATCTATGCCGACAAGATCGGCCTC
>JACZTQ010000386.1 GCA_022573605.1 Pseudomonadota bacterium
GGATGTAGAGGCCGAGGGTATCGTCCTCGTGGACGATGTGGGCGGCGCCGAAGGCGGTGTGTTCGACCTCGAATTCGGGCCGCCGGACCAGCACCGTGGCAAGCACCGTGGCCCGCTCGGCGCGCCTGCCGGCGAGCGACACGGTGACGGTATCCGCCGCGCCGCCGCACCCGGAGGCGAAGAAATAGCGCCCGATCATGCGGGCCAGTGTCGCCGCCGGCACCGCGCCATAGGCGGTATCGACCAGGAATGCCACCGCCGCGTGCAGCCCCGAAGCTGCCGGCCGTGGCGCGCCCGGTCCAGGGCCGGGGGTCAGCGTGACCGTGAAGCCGAGCCGCCGCCCGCCACCTTCAGGCGCCTCGAACGGCCGGTAGGGGAAGCTGAACCGCGACCCGGCGCGGGCCTCCCCGACCCCCTCCGCGACGCCGTATCCGGCGCCCCATGAGCCCTCGGCGAGCAATGTCATGATCTTGGCCACCCCCTCGATCCGGGCCCCATTTCGGCCTCCTCGATGTTCCCCGACACCGGTGCCTGCGCCGCACCGCCACGATGCGCGCCAGGCCAGTCTCGGCCGGGTGGGTTAATCCTTCGTTAACCCTTGACTCCGCCGCGCCGGGCAGCCGCCGGGCGGGGTCAGGCGATTCCACTGCGCCGTCCCGTCGCAGTCATAAAATCACCATATATATCAATAACTTGAAAGCCTCGCGTCGATGCCTGTGGCGGCTTGACACCCCCCTGCCTCCTCCGTATTGTCCGCCACGTCTTCCGCCGGGTGCGTCTCGCGCCCGGTGCTGCGTTACACCGCGTTACACCCGTTACGAGGTACCGCCAATGGGCGCGCCCGAGCAGAGGTCCGCGAAGCTCGACGAGCTTGACCGGCGGATCAGGGCCGCGCGCGAGGCGCGGGCGCCGAAGCGCGGCAAGGCAGCGGACAAGTTCACCGCGGCCGGCATGGCGTGGCGAATGACCCTGGAGCTGGTCGTCGGCGCTATCGTCGGCGCGGCGATGGGGTGGGGGCTCGATGCGTTGTTCGGCACGCTGCCGATCTTTCTCGTCGTGTTCATATTGCTGGGCTTCGCGGCCGGGATCCGCACCGTGATGCGGTCGGCCGAGGAGCTCCAGAAGACACAGGCGGCCGAGGCCGCTGAAGAAAAACGGGCGGCAGAGGCCGCGAATGAACAGCCGGCGGCCGGGGCCGCGCAAGAAGACTGAAGCGCACGCCGGGGAACCATGCGGCGCGGGGAATGACGGGGAACCGGGCATGGCAGTGAGCGAGCAACCCGAAGCCGAAGGCGGCCTCAGCATCCATCCGATGGAGCAGTTCGAGATCCTGCCGCTGTTTGGCGGCGGCGGCGAGCTGGGGTTGCTCACCATCACCAACTCGACCATGTGGATGGCGCTGGTGCTGGCGGCGGTCTCGGCGCTGCTGATCCTGGGCATGCGCGGGCGCGCCCTGGTGCCGACCCGGGTGCAGTCGATGGCCGAGATCCTCTACGGTTTCGTGCGCCAGATGGTCACCGACGTGCTGGGCGAGGAGGGGGTCAAGTTCTTCCCCTACATCTTTACCCTGTTCATCTTCATCCTGTTCTCGAACCTGCTGGGGCTGATCCCCTATTCGTTCGCGGTGACCTCGCATATCGCCATCACCGGGGTGCTGGCGGGGCTGGTGTTCTGCACCGTGATCGTGCTCGGCTTCGTGCGCAACGGGATCGGGTTCCTGAAGATATTCTGGCTCGGCGACGCGCCGATGGCGCTGCGCCCGGTGCTGGCGGTGATCGAGGTGATCTCGTTCTTCGTGCGGCCGCTGAGCCACTCGATCCGGCTGGCCGGCAACGTGATGGCGGGGCACGCGGTGCTGAAGGTGTTCGCCGCCTTCGTGCCGGCGCTCAGCATCTTCGGCATCCTGCCGATGGCGCTGATGGTGGCGATCACCGGGCTGGAACTGCTGGTGGCCTGCGTGCAGGCCTACATCTTCGCCATCCTGACCTGCATCTATCTGAAAGACGCGCTACAGCCGGCGCACTGAGCCGGTTCAAACCCGACAACCCGAGATTATCCATTCGAGAGGAGTAACGACGATGGAAGTTGAAGCCGCAACCGTGCTGGGCAAATACATCGGCGCCGGACTGGCCGCCATTGCGATGGGGGGTGCCGGCATCGGCATCGGCCACGTGGTCGGCAACTATCTGAGCGGCGCGCTGCGTAACCCCGCCGCCGCCAAAGAGCAGACGGCGATGCTGTTCCTGGGTATCGCGTTCGCGGAAGCCATGGGCATCTTCGGCTTCCTGATCGCGATGCTGCTGATGTTCGCGGTCTGACAGGGACCCGACCCCGGGCCTGACGCGGGCGGGCGCCGAGGCGGTTGTCCCCGGGAGGGCCTGACACGGGCGGGCGCCGAGGCGGTTGTCCGGGTATTCTGAACCGGTCGTGCCGACGCGGCCACCGGACTGTATGGAGAGCCACATGGCGACGTCCTCCGACGCAGCTACC
>JACZTQ010000078.1 GCA_022573605.1 Pseudomonadota bacterium
ATCATATCCTTGAAGGGGGTTGGGCGGGGGCGCGGGGTGGTGAGTGGCCGACTCCGGTCAAACTACAAGCGCCACCCCGGCCCGGCGCGGGTCGCCGGCGGCGTGGACATTGCCGCGCCGGTCGCGGGTCACCGCATGGACCCCGCCATAGAACATCGAGCGCTCGGCCCAGCCGCGCGCTTGCCCGAAGGCGGCGAGGATGGCGACGCGGTCTTCCTCGGCCAGGCCGGGCAGCTCGAAATCCACCGCCGGCGGATCGCCGCCCTCGACATGCAGCCGCGGCGCCTCGACCGCATCGCCCAGCGCCATGCCCCGGTCGAGCAGGTTGACCAGCACCTGGGCCAGCGCCGTGCGGATGCGGTTCGAGCCGCCCGAGCCGAGCATCGCCAGCGCGCCGTCGGGCCAGCTCACCGCCATCGGGGTCATCATCGAGGCCAGCCTGGTGTCGGGCGCCCAGGAGTGCCAGGCGCCGGGCACCAGGTCGTCCTCGCCCAGCATGTTGTTGGGCATGATGCCGGTGCCGGGGATGATCGAGCCGTTGCCCTCGCCGTTCGAGATCGTCAGCGCCGCGCCCATGCCGTTGGCGTCGACCACCGAGATCTGGGTGGTGCCGCGCGTTGCCGCCTTGCGGCCCTGCACCTCGGCCCGGTAGCGGGCGACGAGGGCGGGCGAGAGCAGGCGCATGATGGGATCTTCGGGGCCGGCCTCGATGTCGCCCCGCAACCCCGCCTCGAGGCGCGCCCGGGAGGTCGCCTCGAAGGCGCGGGCGAGATCGGCGGCGCGGTCGCCGGGTCCGATCAACTCGAGCGCGAAGGCGACCAGCACGCCGCCCAGCGCCGGCGGCGGGTTGACGGCGATGCGGGCCGGGCCGCGGGCGATCTCGACCGGGCGGCGCCATTCGGGACGGTAGGCTTTCAGGTCTTCGGGTCCCAGATGGCCGCCCTCGCGCGCCAGCGCCAGCAGGCCCGAAGCGACCTCGCCCTCGGTGACGAAGCGCGGACCCTCGTGACCGAAGACCTCCAGCAGGTCGGCGAAATCCGGGTTGCGGTAGAGGCTGCCAGCGGCCAGCGGCTCGCCGTCGTCGCCGCACATCAGGGCGCGCGAGGCCGTCGTGGCCTTGAGGATCGGCGCGATGATGCGCCCGAGCCTGGCCTGGAACTCCGTCACCGTGACACCCTCGCGCGCCAAGCGCACCGCCGGCGCGACCAGATCGCGCAGCCCCATGCGGCCGAACCTGGCATGGGCCTCGGCCAGCCCCGGCGCCAGGCCCGGGGTGGCGATGGAAGCGGCGCCGATGTGGAACTCCTGGGTGGTCTCGCCGAAATCGGCCCGGATGGCGCGGAAATCGAGCTCGGCCTCGGGCAATTTGCGCTTCGGGGTCTGCACGAAACAGTCGAGCAACTCGGCCCTTCCCTGCGCGGCGCGCACCATCAGGAAACCGCCGCCCAGCAGCCCGGCCAGCACCGGCTCGGCCACGCAGGCCACCAGCGCGCCGGCGACGGCGGCATCGACCGCGGTGCCCCCGGCGCGGAGGATATCCTCGGCCGCGGCGGCGGTCAGCTCGTGTCCGGCGGCGATGGCGAAGTTGGGCATGAGGGTCGCTGGGGCTGGAACTCGGTCGCAAGCTGACTATCGTTAATGCCGGCCGGATGGAAGCCCGCCGGTCCGGACCAGCTAACAGGGCCAGAAAACAGGGAGAGCGCGCCATGACCGACCGCACCGATGCAAAACCCCGCCTGCTCGGCATCAACCACGTGGCGCTGGAGGTGGGCGATATCGGCGAGGCGCTGGCCTTCTACGGCCGCTTCTTCGAGTTCGAACTGCGCGGGCGCGGCGAGAAGATGGCCTTCATCGACCTCGGCGACCAGTTCCTGGCCCTGATCGCCGGGCGCGAACAGCCGGCCGATGCCGAGCGCCATTTTGGCCTGGTGGTCGACGACCGCGAGGGCCTGCGGGCCACGATGGAGGCGGCCGGGGTCGAATTCGTCGATCCCAAGCGGTTCGATTTTCTCGACCCCTGGGGCAACCGGGTCGAGCTCGTGCCCTACGACGACATCCAGTTCCTGAAGCACCGCGCGGTGCTGCGGGCGCTGGGGGCGGAGGCCTCGCGCAAGACCGACGCCGCGCGCGACGAATTGCGGGGAAAGGGCATCGAGCCAGGGGCGGATGCTTAACGCGGGATGGCTTGAAGTGGAATCGCCGCCGCATCGTCATCCCGTAGGCGCTGCAGCACGAAGTGATGCTGCGCTCGTGCGGGATCTCTCGGCGGCTGCCCAGGGTCGGGAGATCCCGGGTCTGCGCCGCATCATTTCATGCTGCGGCGCGCACGGGATGACGGTGGAGAGGGCGGTTCGACCTCAACTCGTCCGGCTCTAACGCGGGTTCCGTAGGGTGCGCATTCTGCGCACCTTTCCCCTGCCCGACGCTCTTTAAAGGGTGCGCAAAATGCGCACCCTACGCGTGCGCTCAGGCCGCGTCGGGGGCCGCCGCCTTCACGTCGTCGCCGACATGGGGCTCGTACTGCTCGAAGTTGCGCACGAACATCGCCACCAGCTCGACCGCCTGCCTGTCGTAGGCCGCCGGGTCGGCCCAGGTCCGGCGCGGGTCCAGCAGGGCATCGTCGACGCCCGGCACCGAGACC
This sequence comes from Pseudomonadota bacterium, assembly GCA_022573605.1. Taxonomy (GTDB): domain Bacteria; phylum Pseudomonadota; class Alphaproteobacteria; order Rhodobacterales; family Rhodobacteraceae; genus Thermohalobaculum. The sequence goes on from JACZTQ010000078.1 coordinate 2,642, forward strand.
GGCACCTGGAAGCCGAAATTCGCATCCGTGCGGAATTCGGCCCCGTTCAGCGAGCCGTTCAGCGCCGCCGACAGCAACGCCCGGGTGGCCCGGATCGGCATCCGCGAGCCGGTCCCGTAGGCCCCCCCGGTCCAGCCGGTGTTGACCAGCCAGCAGGCCGAGCCGTGGCGCGCGATCTTGTCGCGCAGCAGCGCGCCGTAGACCTCGGGCCGCCTCGTCATGAACGGCTTTCCGAAGCAGGTCGAGAAGGTCGGCTGGGCCCTGGTCACGCCCTTCTCGGTGCCCGCCATCTTGGCGGTGAAGCCGGTCAGGAAATGATACATCGCCTGCGCCGGGGTCAGCTTTGCGATCGGCGGCAGCACGCCGAAGGCGTCGCAGGTCAGCATGACGATGTTCCTGGGGACGCCCGCCAGGCCGGTCGCCGAGGCGTTCGAGATGTAGTGCAGCGGATAGGCGCAGCGCATGTTGGTGGTCAGGCTGTCGTCGGCGAAATCCAGCACCCTGGTGTGCGGGTCGTAGACCATGTTCTCGATCACGGTCGAGAACATCGCCGTGGTGTGGTAGATCTCCGGCTCGGCCTCGGGCGACAGGTTGACGGTCTTGGCGTAGCAGCCGCCCTCGAAGTTGAAGATGCCGCGATCGGTCCAGCCGTGCTCGTCGTCGCCCAGCAGGGTGCGCGCCGGATCGGCCGAGAGCGTGGTCTTGCCGGTGCCGCTGAGACCGAAGAACACGGCGCTGTCGTCGATATCGCCGAGGGCGTGGTTGGCCGAGCAGTGCATCGGCATCACGCCCCGGCCGGGCAGGATGAAGTTCAGGATCGAGAAGATGCACTTCTTGTTCTCGCCAGCATACGAGGTATCCCCGATCAGCACCATGCGGCGCTCGAACGAGATTGCGATGACGGTCTCGGAGCGGCAGCCGTGGCGCGCCGGATCGGCCTTGAAGGTGGGGCAGTTGATTATCGTGAATTCGGGGGTGAACCCGGTCAGTTCGCCCAGCTCCGGGCAGCGCAGCATGTGGCGCACGAACAGGCCGTGCCAGGCCAGCTCGTTGACCAGGCGGAGGTTGAGGCGGTGCTCCGGGTCGGCGCCGGCGTAGAGATCCTGGACGAAATATTCGCCGCCCCGCATGTGAGCGAACATGTCGCGGCGCAGGCGCTCGAAGGCGTCCGGCTCCATGGCCGGGTTGTTCTCCCACCAGACATCGGCCTCGATGGAGGGCTCGCGCACCACGAACTTGTCGCGGGGCGAGCGCCCGGTGTGCTTGCCGGTGTTGCACAGGAAGGCGCCGCCGATGCCGATCTCGCCCTCGCCGCGGCGCACCGCCGCCTGCATCAGGCCGGCTTCGTTCAGGTTGTAGTGAACGGTCCCGAGGCCAAGCATGCCCGCGTCTTCAACACGTTGCGCTGGGTTGAAGATCCCCGTTTCCATTCGTTCGCTCCTCGGAGTTGCGAAAACATCCCGGCGCTCGGCCCGCCGATGCGGCCGCGTTGTCCGTCGGCCTTGATTGCGCGCGACGGCGGGCGCCGGTCGATATTCCGTGCGCCCTGGTCGGGGAATACAACCGATTCCCTAACGGATTCTCCCATTCCGGCGTGGGGCTGTCTATAGCAACGCATCTGCCTCAATCCAACCAAATTGCGGCCCCGCGTGACGCGCTGTCACAGCTTCTCGGTGCAATCCTGTCGCATTACAGACAAATTGCCTTCAAACCCTCGCCATGTAATCATGCAACGCAAGGCATTGCAGTGGCGCCATGGCGCCGCGAGAGATAACAGAAGCAGTGGCGTCATTGCGCCGGAGATACGGGAGCCCGCATGCCCAGCATTGCTCTGGTCGATGACGACCGCAACATCCTGACCTCGGTCGCGATGGTCCTCGAAGCCGAGGGCTACGATGTCGAGACTTACACCGACGGTGCGTCGGCGCTGACGGCGCTGACCGCGGCGCCGCCCGATCTTGCCATCCTCGACATCAAGATGCCGCGCATGGACGGCATGGAACTGCTGCGCCGGCTGCGGCTGAAGTCCGACATGCCGGTGATCTTCCTGACCTCGAAGGACGAGGAGATCGACGAGCTCATCGGCCTGCGCATGGGCGCCGACGACTATGTGCGCAAGCCGTTCTCGCAGCGCCTGCTGGTCGAGCGCATCCGCGCCGTGCTGCGCCGGCGCGCCGCCAACGAGGACGCCAGCCTGGAGCGGACCGAATCGGAGAAGGTGATTCACCGCGGCAAGCTGGAGATGGACCCGATGCGCCACTCCTCGGCCTGGGACGGCAAGCCGGTGACCCTGACCGTCACCGAGTTCCTGATCCTGCACGCGCTGTCGCAGCGCCCCGGTTTCGTCAAGAGCCGCGACCAGTTGATGGACGCGGCCTATGACGACCAGGTCTATGTCGATGACCGCACCATCGACAGCCATATCAAGCGGATCCGGAAAAAATTCCGCGACGTCGACGAGGAGTTCGATTCGATCGAGACACTCTACGGCGTCGGCTACCGGTACCGGGAAGTCTGAGGCCGCGATTGGAGGGGGGGCGGGTATATACCCACGAGGGCCCGGGCCCGGTCGGTCTCGACACCCGCCCCCGCCCGGCCTCGATGCGGGCCCGCATCATCCAGGGGCTGAGGCAGTCGGCGCCGTTCTCCTCGCTGCAGCGCCGGATCATCTTCTTCAACTTGATCGGCCTGGCGATCCTGGTCATGGGGGTGATGTATCTCAACCAGTTCCGCTCGGGGCTGATCGAGATGCGGGTCCACGCGCTGCGCACCCAGGGCGAGATCATCGCCATCACCATCGCCGAGTCGTCGGCCCTCGGCCCGGGCCGGCCGGACTACGATCCGGTGCGGGCCAACGTGGTGCTGAACCGGCTGGCGCAGCCGACCGGGGTGCGCGCCCGGCTCTACGACCGCCAGCTTCGCCTGACCGGCGACACCCGCAATCTCGCCCCTTCCGGCGCGCCGATCGAGGTCATGGCGCTGGCGCCGCCGGGCGAGAAGACCGCCAAGAGCCTGCTCCGGCAACTGGAGGTCGCCTACCAGGACTTCATCGAGCTGTTCCGCGAGCAGCCGCCGCTCTACATCGAGGTGCCGAGCGCGGGCATCAGCCGCGACCGCGAGGTGCGCGAGGCGGTGCGAGGCAAGATCAGCCACGCGGTCCGGGTCAACAGCCTGGGCGAGCTGATCGTCTCGGTCGCCATGCCGGTGCGCCGTTTCAAGGCGGTGCTGGGGGTGCTGGTGCTGTCGACCCAGGGCGAGGACATCAACGCCGTGGTGCAGAACGAGCGCATCGTCATCCTCCAGGTCTTCATCATCGCCACCCTGGTCAGCGTGGCGCTCTCCGTGCTGCTGGCCAACACCATCGCCAAGCCGATTCGCGAACTGGCGGAGGCGGCCGATCCGGAAGGCACCAGCGGCGCCCGGCCGCTGAACCCGGATCGGATCGAGATCCCCGACCTGACCCGCCGCACCGACGAGATCGGCGACCTGTCGGCGGCGCTGATCCGGATGACCGAGGCGCTGTATCGCCGGATCGAGGCGATCGAGTCCTTCGCGGCCGATGTCGCGCACGAGATCAAGAACCCGCTGACCTCGCTGCGTTCCGCCGTCGAGACGATGGAATTTGCCCGCACGCCGGAGCAGCAGAAGCAGCTCCTCGACGTCATCCAGAAGGATGTGCAGCGCCTCGACCGGCTGGTGACCGACATCTCGAACGCCTCGCGCCTCGACGCCGAACTGGTGCGCGAGCGGATGCTCGCCTTCGATCTCGGCGCCGTGATCACGGCCCTGACCGAGATGATCCGGACCCAGGGCGAGGAGCGCGATATCTCGGTCGTCGCCCATCTTCCCGGGGCGGCGCTGATCGCCCGCGGGCTGGAGGTGCGAATCGCCCAGGTGGTGACCAACCTGCTGGAGAACGCGCTCTCGTTCGCGCCCGGCGGCAGCACCATCACCGTCACCGGCATGCGCCTGCCGCAGGGGGGCGTCCGCATCACCGTCGAGGACCAGGGGCCGGGCATCCCGGACGACAACCTGGAGTCGATCTTCGAGCGGTTCTACAGCGAACGGCCGGCGGCCGAGACCTTCGGCAATCATTCCGGCCTCGGCCTGAGTATCTCGAAACAGATCGTCGAGGCCCATGGCGGCCGGATCTGGGCCGAGAACATCCGCCCCCCGGATGCCCGCGCCGACAGCCCGGTCGAGGGCGCCCGCTTTGTCCTGGAGCTGTCGGCTTGAGCGCCGGGCGCCCGGCGCCGTCAGCGGGCGCCCAGTTGCATGGCAGCGCCGTCGCCGCCGGCGGGCGCGCCGTGCTGATCACCGGCGCCGCCGGCGCCGGCAAGACCACGCTGGCTCTGGAGATGATCGCGCTCGGCGCCGAGCTGGTCGCCGACGACCGGGTCGATACCTGGCCGGAAAGCGCCGGGCCGGACGGCGCCGGACGGCTCTGGCTGTCGGCGCCGGCCAATATTGCCGGGCTGGTCGAGCTCCGCGGTTTCGGCCTGGTGCGGCTGTCGGCGCGGCCCCGCGCGGCGCTGAAACTGATCGCCGATCTCGACCAGAGCGAGAGCGAACGCCTGCCGCCGCGCCGCCGGCGGGTGTTGTCGGGCATTGCCTGCCCGGTCATCCTGTGCCAGGGAAGACCGGGCCTGGCGGCGCTGCTGACCTGCCTGCTGCGGGCCGAGGACTGGCCCGGGCCCGAATACTTCAGCGGGGAGAACCTTGCCGGGCGCTAAAGCGATTTCGAGCAAAGTGACCTCACTTTGCGACTCGGAAATCGCGGCACACGAGAAACCGAGCGATTTCGAGCAAAGCGACCTCACTTTGCGATTCGGAAATCGCGGTAAACCAATAATTCAGATCGTTTTCGGTGAATCAGGGGCCACCGAAGATGATCCAGCTGGCCGGGAGAGCGTTGTGACCAAGTCCGCCGGCAAAGGCGAGCAGGCCGAGGGGACCCGCCCCGCACCGATGGTGGCATCGATGGTGGTGATCGTCACCGGCATGTCCGGGGCCGGGCGGACCACGGCGATCAACGTCCTCGAGGATCTGGGCTTCGAGGGGCTGAACAACTTTCCCCTGTCCCTGATCGACCGGCTGGTCCAGCCGGTCGACGACGATCCCCGGCCGATCGCGATCGGGGTCGAGACCCGGACCCGGGGGTTCTCGACCCGGGCGCTGACCGGCGTGGTCGATGGGCTGCGCCGCCGCCAGGGCACCGGCGCGCTGCTGATCTTCCTCGACTGCTCCGACGAGGCGCTGCTGACCCGGTTCAACCAGACCCGGCGGCGCCACCCGCTGTCGCCGGAGGAGGATGCCGCCACCGGCATCGCCCGCGAGCGCGACCTGCTGGCCGAGGTCCGGGCCCGGGCCGACATGGTGATCGACACCAGCGAGCTGAGCCCGCAGGCGCTCAAGGCTGAAATCGAAGCGCGCTTCTCCGGGCAGATCTCGGCCGATCTGGCGGTCTCGGTGCAGTCGTTCTCCTACAAGCGCGGGGCGCCGCCGGAGGCCGACATGGTGCTGGACTGCCGATTCCTCCGGAATCCCTACTGGGAAGCGGAACTCAGGAGGCTTGACGGGCGGCACGCGCGCATCCAGGGTTTCGTCCGGGAGGACCCGCTGTTCGCGGCCTTCTTCGAAAAATTATGCGAGATGCTGCTGATGCTGCTGCCGGCCTACAAGGCGGAGGGGAAAGCCTATTTCTGCGTCGCGCTCGGCTGCACCGGGGGCCGGCACCGCTCGGTCACGGTGGGCGAGTTGCTGGCGGAGCGCCTGCGGGCGCAGGGCTGGCCAATCGCGCTGCGCCATCGCGAACTCGATTTCTCCTCCGGCGGCGGCGCTGGGGAGGGCGGCGAATGATCGGGCTGGTGATCGTCGCCCACGGGACGCTGGCGCAAGCGCTGCTGGCCGCGACCGAGCATGTCGTCGGCCGGCTGGCGAACGCGCACGCGGTCTCGATCGATCCCGGCGACGACCTGCATGCGCGCCAGGCCGAGATCAACCGGCTGGTCGCGGCGGTCGATTCCGGCGACGGGGTGGTGGTGATCACCGACATGTTCGGCGGCACGCCCTCGAACCTGGCGCTCGGCGCCATCAGCGGCCCCGATGTCGAGGTGATCTGCGGTGTCAACCTGCCGCTTCTGGTCAAGCTGGCGAAGCTGCGCGACCGGCCCCTGGAGCAAGCCGTGCGGGTGTCGCTGGAGGCCGGGCACAAATACATCGATTCGGCGGCCAATATCCTGGACCCGGCGCGCGGCCGCTGATCCATGCCCCCGGAAGCCATGCCTCTCACCCGGACCCTGACCATCCGCAACACCAAGGGCCTGCATGCGCGGGCCTCGGCCCGGTTCGTCGAGACCGTCGAGAGCTTCGACGCCACCGCCACGGTGCGCCGCGACGGCCAGTCGGTGGCCGGCGACAGCATCATGGGCCTGCTGCTGCTGGCCGCCGCCAAGGGCGCCACCATCGAGGTCACCGTCAATGGCGCGGAGGCCGACGCCCTGATGGCGGCCCTCGACGCCCTGATCGCCAACCGCTTCGGCGAGGAGCGCTGATGCAGCGGGGCGGCGCCCCGTGATTTTGCCCGTGACGAAATCCGCTTTGCGGATTTCCGGCTCCACCAGCCCACCCCTCCTCCCCGCCCAACCACCGATGTTACCTCGGTGGATGATCGGTGGTTGGGCGGGGAGGAGGGGTGGGCTGGTGGAGCGCCCAAAAGTTGCGAAGCAGCTTTTGGAACAGGCGCATAAGACCAAGCCCCCGCCGATTTCGCCCCCCTCTCCCCTTGGGAGAGGGGTCGGGGGAGAGGGAAGTGACACTGCCGTCGGACCCCGGATACCCCAACCCCTACCACCTCAGCCGCGCCGCCTCCGCCGCGCATTCGCCATGCTGCGGGCAGCCCACCAGATGATCGTTGACCAGGCCCGTCGCCTGGGCGAAGGCATAGACGATGACCGGGCCGCAAAAGCGGAACCCGGCCGCCTTCAGCGCCTTCGACATCGCGCGCGACAGCGGCGTCTCGGCCGGAACCTGCGTCCCGTTCGCCCAGGCGTTCTGAACCGGCTTGAAATCGACGAATTGCCACACAAACCGGTCGAAGCCCCCGTTCGCCTCGATCTCGAGCCAGGCGCGGGCGCCTGCGATGGTCGCCTCGATCTTGCCCCGGTGGCGCACGATGCCCGCGTCGGCCAGTGCGCGGGCCACTTGCCGCTCGCCCCAGCGGGCGATGCGCTCGGGCTCGAAGCCCTCGAAGGCGGCGCGGAAATTGTCGCGCTTGTTCAGGATGGTCAGCCAGCTCAGCCCGGCCTGGAAGCCGTCCAGCACCAGTTTTTCGAACAACGCCCGGCTGCCGGTCTCGGGCCGGCCCCATTCGCGGTCGTGATAGGCGACATAAATCGGCGCGCTTGCGCACCAGCCGCAGCGCTCGGCCATGGATCTTTTCCTCCCCATCGCTGCTGTTAACACAAATTTAGAACATTTATAGAACATTTGTTAAGGTGATTGCAGCATCGATGGATGTCGGGCGGTCCCCGGGGAGGGCGGAATGAACAGGCAGCGGATATTTCGCCGGAACGGTCAGCCACTACGCTCCGAGGCCGGACCCCACGCCCTGATCCTTCTCGGGATCGACAATCTCTCGGCGCTGGAGGATCTGTTCGGCGAACCGCTCGGCGACGAGATCATCGAGGCGGTGCAGGCGAACATCGCCCCCGCCCTGCCCGAGCGGGCGACCCTGTGGCGGGCCGAACACCGGCGCATCGCGCTGTCGATCCCGCAACTCGACCGCACCGGGGTCAGCGCGCTGGTCACCCGGTTGCAGGCCACCATCGCCCAGCAGGCGGTCCCGACCTCGCAGGGACCGGTCGCGGTGACCGTGGCGGCGGGCTGCGTCGTCGGCGCCGACCAGCCGCCCGATACGGAAGGCTCGGCGGCGCGCCATGCACTCAGCGAGGCGATGGGCAGCGGCGCCGGCTGCATCCGTTTCGCCGAGGAGACCGGCGCCGGCGCACGCCGGCGTGAGGACATCGTCGCCGCCGCGCAACTCGCCATGGGCGCGCTGCGCGACGGCGATCTGGTGATCGCCTACCAGCCGGTGGTGTCGGCCTCGGGCAACAACCGCGCCGCCTTCTACGAATGCCTGGTCCGGGTCCGCGAGCACTCGGGCGCCCTGATCGCGGCGGCCGAATTCATGCCGGCGATGGAGCAACTCGGCCTGGCCACCCTGATCGACCGTCAGGTGCTGGTGCTGGCGCTGGAGGCGCTGTCGCGCCAGCCCGGCATCCGGATCTCGATCAACATCTTCCCGCAGACCATGCAGGACGCCCAGTGGATGATCCTGTTCGACGAGGGGACCCGCCGCGACCCGACCCTGGCGGAGCGCCTGATCATCGAGGTGACCGAGACCGCGGCGATGCTGGAGCCCGCCCGCACGCTCGATTTCATGGCCCGCCTGCGCCGCAAGGGCTGCGCCTTCGCGCTCGACGATTTCGGCATGGGCCACACCTCGTTCGGCAGCCTGCGCGATTTCCGCTTCGACATCATCAAGATCGACGGCAGCTTCATCACCGATGTCACCACCAACGCGGACAGCCGCTTCTTCGTCACCAAGCTGGTCGAGATCGGCGCCCATTTCGACATGATGACGGTGGCCGAATTCGTCCAGGGCCCGGCCGACGCGCGCATCCTGCGCGACCTCGGGGTCGAGTATTTCCAGGGCTTCTATTTCGGCACCCCGAGCTTGCTGCTGGGCCCGAAGATCGAACCCCAGCCGGTGGTGCTGGGCGCGAGTTGAGGCGGGTTCGCACCCGGAGACGGGCGGACAATCATGTCCGCCCTACCCGGCGCCGCGGCGCCGCCCGGTAGGGTGGACATCACGCCGCCGTCGTAGGGTGCGCATTTTGCGCACCACCA
>JACZTQ010000079.1 GCA_022573605.1 Pseudomonadota bacterium
ATGACGGGGATACCAAGGGGACGGGCGGCCGCGAAGGCGGCATCGAGCGCTGGCTGCGGCTGGCAACGGCCGTCGGGCTCGAGCCAGACTATGTCGCCTCCTGCGCCGGGGTGCTGCCGGCGACCCGTTTCGCGGTCGACGCCTATGTGCGGTTCGTGCGCGAGAGCACGATGCTGGAGGCGGTCGCCTCGTCGCTCACCGAGATGTTCGCCCCGAAGATCCACGAGGAGCGGATCGCGGGCCTGCTGGCGCATTACGATTTTGCCAACGAGGACTCGATGGCCTATTTCACCACCCGGTTGAAGGAAGCGCCGCGCGATGTGGCCTTTGGCCTGCGCCATGTGCTCGACCATGCGGATACGCCCGACAAGCAGGATGCGGCGGCGGCGGCGCTCGAATTCAAGACCGACCTGCTCTGGGCGCAACTCGATGCCCTCTATTCGGCCTATGTGACACCGGGCAACATCCCGCCCGGCACCTGGATTCCCGGCGAGGGCCTGATCGCCCAAGGGGCGCCATGAGTGCCGGGACCACCCTCCCCGATCAGGCTCGCCCGGTCCTTCTGCGCGGGGTCCGGACCCATTGGGACGCGGTCCGCGGCAACTGGGTCCTGCTGGCGCCGGAGCGCGCGATTGCACTGGACGAGATCGGCGCCGCAATCCTGGCCGAGACCGACGGCGAGACGCCCTTCGGCGAGATCGTCGAGCGCCTGGCGGCGAAGTACAAAGCGCCGCCCGAGCAGATCGCCACCGATGCAAGGCGTTTCCTCACCGCGCTGATCGACCGGCGCATGGTGGAGGCTCTGCCATGAGCGACCCCGGGACAACCGGCGCCCCCGCCAACCCGAAGCCGCCGATGGCGCTTCTGGCGGAACTGACTTACCGCTGCCCGCTGGCCTGCCCCTACTGCTCGAACCCGACAGAGATGACGGGACGCAAGGCCGAACTGACCGTTGAGCAATGGGCCGATGTGTTTGGCCAGGCGGCGGCGCTGGGTGTGTTGCAGGTCCACATCTCCGGCGGCGAGCCGGCATCGCGGCGGGATCTGGAGGAAATCACCCAAGCGGCGGTCGAGGCCGGCCTCTACACCAACCTGATCACCTCTGGCGTGGGGCTGACGGCCAAGCGGCTGAAAGCGCTCGACGCGGCCGGGCTCGATCACGTGCAGCTTTCGATCCAGGGCGTCGATGCGGCGGCGGCCGACGAGATCGGCAACTATCGCGGCGGCTTCGAGCGCAAGATGGCGGTGGCCGGCTGGGTCCGCGAGATCGGCTTTCCGCTCACCCTCAACGCGGTGATGCACCGGCGCAATCTCGACCGGCTGGAGGAGACCATCGCGCTTGCGGTCGAACTGGGCGCCCGGCGCCTCGAGGTCGCCTGCGTGCAGTTCCACGGCTGGGCGACGCTGAACCGGGGCGGGCTGATGCCGACCCGCGAGCAGGCGGTGCGGGCCCGCGACACGGTGGCGGCCGCGCGCGAGCGGTTGCGGGGGGTTCTGGTGATCGATTTCGTGCCCCCCGATTACTACGCCAGATACCCGAAAGCCTGCATGGGCGGCTGGGGCTCGGTCGGCCTCAACGTCACCCCGGACGGCCAGGTCCTGCCCTGCCATGCGGCGGCGTCGATCGAGGGCATGAGCTTCGAGCGGGTCCAGGACCGCGGGCTGAAGGAAATCTGGCGGGACAGCGCCGCCTTCAACGCCTTCAGGGGCGACGCCTGGATGCAGGAGCCCTGCCGGTCGTGCGAGCGCAAGACCCTCGACCGGGGCGGCTGCCGGTGTCAGGCGATGGCGATTGCCGGCGATGCGGCGGCAACCGATCCGACCTGTTCCAAATCCCCCCACAACGCGGCTTTGCGGGCCGCCGCCGAAGCGGATGCGGTGTCCGGCGCGGCCCTGATCTACCGGGAATCGCCGGCGTAGCGTGGTGATCCGGAAAGACCGCGCATCACCCTGATGGACCGCAGGCCCGTCATGCCCTAACTATCGGGCTGGGCCACCCGGTCGGGACCGATCACGAGCCCACGGGAAAACGAGGGGAACCGACGATGACCACAATCGAAGGCGCCGGCGTCCTGGCGGACAAATTCAAGTATATCGGCACCCGTCCAGTGCGCCCCGACGGTGTCGAGAAAGTCACCGGGCGGGCCCGCTACGGCGCCGACATCACCTTGCCCGGCATGTTGCACGGCCGGGTCCTGCGCAGCCCGCACGCGCATGCCTGGCTCAGGTCGATCGACACCTCGAAGGCCAGGGCGCTGCCCGGCGTCAAGGCCGTCGTCACGCGGGACGATTTTGCCGACCAGCCCTCGGAAATCGTTCCGGCGGGCGAACTGGTGGTCAACTACCGCGACGTGGTGCGCAACATCATGGCGCGCGAGAAGGTGCTCTACGACGGCCACGCCGTCGCCGCGGTGGCGGCAACCAGCGCCTCCGTCGCGCGCCGGGCGCTGGCGCTGATCGAGGTAACGTACGAGGTGCTTCCGCACGTCATCGACGTGCTCGAAGCGGCCCGGCCCGACGCGCCGCTGCTGCACGATTTCGTCTTTACCGAGGGGGTCGAGCCCAAGCCCGAGAGCCCGTCGAACGTGGCCAAGCGGGTCGTGCTGACCCGTGGCGACGTGGCCGCCGGCTTTGCCGAGGCCGATGTCGTCGTCGAGCGCGAATACGATACCAAGCCGGTGCACCAGGGCTATATCGAGCCCCAGGCCTGCCTGGCCCATTATGTCCGGGGCGGCCAGAGCGAGATCTGGACCACGACCCAGGGACACTACCTGAAACGCGCCTTCACGGCGCGTCTGTGCGGCCTGGATATCGGGCACCTCAAGGTAACGCCGACCGAGATCGGCGGCGGTTTCGGCGGCAAGAACAACGTCTATCTGGAACCGGTGGCGCTGGAGCTGTCGCGCCAGAGCGGCCGGCCGGTCAAGATGGCGATGAGCCGGGGCGAGGTGTTGCGCGCCACCGGTCCGGCCTCGGGCAGTCACATGCGGGTCAAGATCGGCGCCATGCGCGACGGCCGGATCACCGCCGGGGAGGCGGAGATCTACTACCAGGCCGGCGCCTTCCCGGGCTCGCCCATCGGCCCGGCCACGATGACGACCTTTGCCTGTTACGATGTGGAAGCCGTCAACGTCATCGCCTACGACGTGGTCAGCAACCGCCCGAAGGTTGCCGCCTATCGCGCTCCCGGCGCCCAGATCATCGGCTTCGCGGTGGAGAGCACGATCGATCTGGTGGCCCGCGAGATCGGCATGGACCCGATCGATTTCCGCCTCAGGAACGCCGCCAAGGAAGGCACCAAGGCGGCCTACGGCCCGACCTTCGGCCCGGTCGGACTGGTGGAATGCCTGGAGGCGGTCAGGGACCATCCCAACTACCGGGCCGAGCTCGGCCCCAACCAGGGCCGGGGCGTGGCGGCCGGCTTCTGGTTCAATATCGGCGGCGACACCTGCGTGACCATGAACGTCAACGACGACGGCTCGGTGGCGCTGATGGTGGGCAATCCCGACATCGGCGGGTCGCGCGCCTCGATGATGCTGATGGCGGCCGAGGCCCTGGAGGTCGATCCCAAGACCATCATACCGACCATCGGCGACACCAATGCGATCGGCTTCAACTTCCTGACCGCGGGCAGCCGCACGACCTTTGCCGTCGGCAAGGCGACGGTCGGCGCCGCGCGCAAGGTGGTCGCGGAACTGAAGCGGCGCGCCGCCCTGACCTGGGACATCCCGGTCGAAGCGGTGGAGTGGGCGGACGGTTACGCGCGCCCGGCCGGCGCCAATGCCGGTGAGTTCGAGCCGCTGTCGATCGCCGATATCGCCAAGAATGCCGGCAAGACCGGGGGGCCGATCTCCGGCCATGTCGAGGAAAACGTCAAGGGCGCGGGCCCGAGCTTCGCGGCCGAGATGGTCGATCTCGAGGTCGATCCGGAAACCGGCAAGACCACGATCCTGCGTTTCACCGTGGCTCAGGATGCCGGCAAGGCGATCCACCCGGCTTACGTCGAGGGCCAGTACCAGGGCGCCGCGGCGCAGGGCATCGGCTGGGCGCTGAACGAGGAGTATATCTACGACGCCAACGGGCGGCTGGAAAACCCGAACTTCCTCGACTACCGCATCCCGCTGGCCTCGGATCTGCCGATGATCGATACCGTGATCGTCGAGGTGCCCAACCCGAACCACCCTTACGGCGTGCGCGGCATCGGCGAGACCTCGATCATACCGGTGATGGCCGCGGTCGCGAACGCGATCGCCGATGCCGTGGGCGTGCGGATGACCGCCCTGCCGATGTCGCCGCCGAAAATGCTGAAGGCGATCGACGAGGCCGCCGGGGGGTGAGGCCGAAGCCCGGCGATGCCGGCGCCGATCACCAGGATATCGCAGGTTTGCGTCATTACGGTCCTCGCGCGGCCAGCGGCAGGAAAGATGTGCCGTGCGGTCCCGGCGCCAGGCCCAGATGGGCGGCGACGCTCGCGCCGATGTCGGCGAGGGTGGCGCGCCGGCCGAGGGGGCCGGGCCCGAGGCCGGGGCCGAACACCAGGATCGGGACCTGCTCGCGGGTGTGGTCGGTGCCGCGCCAGGTCGGGTCGTTGCCGTGGTCGGCGGTCAGCACGGCGATATCGCCGGGGCGCAGCGCCGCCTCCAGCTCGGGGATGCGCCGGTCGAACGCCTCGAGGGCGGCGGCGTAGCCCGGCAGGTCGCGGCGGTGGCCGAACAGGGAGTCGAAATCGACGAAATTGGCGAACACCAGATCGCCGGTGCCGGCCTCGGCGACAGCTTCCAGCGCCCGGTCGAACATGGCCTTGTTGTCGGGCGCCTGGCGCAGGGTCGAGATGCCCCGGTGGGCGAAGATGTCGCCGATCTTGCCGACCGCGTGGACCTTGGCGCCGGCCTCGACGACGCGGTCGAGCAGGGTCGGCTCGGGCGGCGGGGTGGCGTAGTCGCGGCGGTTGGCGGTGCGCTTGAAGCTTGCCGCCGTCTCGCCGCTGAAGGGCCGGGCGATCACCCGGCCGATGTTCAGCGCATCGACCAGTTCGCGGGCGATCTGGCACAACTCATAGAGCCGGTCGAGCCCGAAATGGACCTCGTGGGCGGCGATCTGGAGCACCGAGTCGGTGCTGGTGTAGAGGATCGGCTTGGCGCTGCGGATGTGCTCCTCGCCGAGCTCCTCGAGGATCGCGGTGCCGGAGGCGTGCTTGTCGCCGAGGATGCCGGGAACGCCGGCGCGGGCGACGAAGGCGCTGACCAGTTCGGCCGGAAAGCACGGCCGCGTGTCGGGGAAATACCCCCAATGAGAGGTCACCGGCACACCGGCGATTTCCCAGTGACCCGAGGGCGTGTCCTTGCCGCTCGAGGTCTGCACGCCGTAGCCCCAGAGGCCCTCGATCGGGGCGGCGTGGGTCAGCCCCGCCGGGCGCGCGCCGGTCGAAGCCTCGGCCGCCGCGCCGAGGCCGAAACGGTCCAGGTTCGCCAATCTCAGCGGCCCGGCGCGCAGGCCGTCGCGGTCGCCCCGCCCGGCGGCGCATCCGGCGGCGATATGGCCCAGCGTGTCGGCTCCGGCGTCGCCGAAAAGCCCGGCGTCTTCGGCCCCGCCGATGCCAAGGGAATCAAGCACGAAGATGACTGCCCGGGCCATGCGCCGCCTCCCTCCGACAACCGGATAATACCGGCGTTCACTGACGTAAACCCATTCATCCGCCGATCCGGCAGGCGCCGCCGAAGCTTCCGGCTGCGTTCGCCCTGTCGGCACAGCCGCGCCCATTGGCGCCGCCGCAGCCTCCCCCCCGACCCCCCTCCCAGAGGGAGTGGGGGGCGCAAACGGCAGGGGCAGCGCCTCCCCACTCCTCTTAGGAGGGGGGATGGGGGGGAGGCGCGCGGCGCCAGCCGCGCGTTCCGACGGCGCCGGCAGGGCGGATGCCCCCGTCTTTGGCTGGCTGTTCCGGCCGGGCCGGACAATGGCGAGCACGGCCCGGGTTCCGGATCGGCCCCGCTTCTCTCGGCTTGGTATGATGATCGTGCCGCGGCCAAACCGCTCACCCGACGCGGTCGAGGATGACCGGCGTATCCGCGCCAGCCTCCGCCCCGGTGGTGTAGGCCGCGCGGAGCGCACGGGCGGCGGCATCGGCGGCGACCTCGGTGCGGGCATGGACGCGGGCCAGCGGCGCGGCGGCATCGACCGCGCTTCCAATCGGCGCCAGATCGGTGAAGCCGACGGCGGGGTCGATCGGGTCCGCTGCGCGCCGCCGCCCGCCGCCAAGCTCGATCACCGCGAGGCCGAGCGCGCGGGTGTCGATCTTGTGCACCCGGCCCGGTTCGGCGGGCGCGACCTCGCGCACCACCGGCGCGGCGGGCAGGTGCGCGCCAGGGCGCTCCAGCAGGTCGGCCGGGCCGCCCAGCGCCGCCACCATGCGCCCGAAGACCTCGGCCGCGCGGCCGGACTTGAACGCTTCCGAGATTTGCGCGGCACCCGCCTCGGCGGTCGCGGCCAGACCGCCCAGCACCAGCGCCTCGCCGCCCAGCGCCACGGTCACGTCCCAGAGCCGTGGCTCGACCGCCTCGCCAGTCAGGAAGGCCGCCGCGTTGGCGACCTCGAGCGCGTTGCCGGCGGCGGAGGCCAGCGGCTGGTCCATATCGGTGATCAGCGCCGAGCTCCGGCAGCCGGCGCCGTTGGCGACCTCGACCAGGCTCTCGGCCAGGGCGCGGGCCTCGCCCGGCGTCGCCATGAAGGCGCCCGAGCCGCATTTCACGTCGAGCGCCAGCGCGTCGAGCCCGGCGGCGAGCTTTTTCGACAGGATCGAGGCGGTGATCAGGTCGATCGACTCGACCGTCGCGGTGACATCGCGGATGGCGTAGAGGCGCGCATCCGCCGGGGCGATTTCGGCGGTCTGGCCGATGATGGCGCAGCCGACCTCGCGGGTCACCCGCCGGAAGGTTTCGGTATCCGGCCGGGTCCGGTAGCCGGGAATCGAATCGAGCTTGTCGAGGGTGCCGCCGGTATGGCCGAGCCCGCGCCCCGAAATCATCGGCACATAGGCCCCGCAGGCCGCCAGCGCCGGCGCCAGCATCAGCGAGACGTTGTCGCCGACGCCCCCCGTGGAGTGCTTGTCGAGCACCGGCCCGTCGAGACCGGGCCAGTCCAGCACCGCGCCCGAATCGCGCATCGCCAGGGTCAGCGCGACGCGCTCCGCCAGTTCCATGCCGCGCAACAACACCGCCATGGCGAAGGCCGCCACCTGCCCCTCGGTCACCGATCCATCGGTCAGGCCGCGCACGATGAAGCCGATTTCCTCGGCCGTGAGGGCGGCGCCGTCGCGTTTCCTGCGGATGATTTCCTGGGCCAGCATGGTCAGTAAACCGTACCGGCTTGCGGCGGCGCCGCGAAGTTGCAGTCGCCGGTCATGCGAAGCCCTCGGCGAAGCCGGCGATCAGCGCGGTGAACCTGGCCTCGGCCTTGGCCGCTTCAGCCCTGGTCTGGTCGTGGCTGAGCGGACCCGCGCCCATCCCGGCGGCGTAGTTGGTGATCACCGAGACCGCGGCCACGCGCAGGCCGCAGAAGCGGGCCAGGATGGTCTCGGGCACGGTCGACATGCCCACCGCGTCGGCGCCGAGCAGGCGGACGGCGCGGATCTCGGCCGGGGTCTCGAAGGACGGGCCCGAGAACCAGGCGTAGACGCCCGTGTGCAGTTCGATCTCCCGCGCCGCCGCCACGTCGCGCAGACGCGCCAGCAAGGCCGGGTCGTAGGCTTGCGAGAGATCGACGAAGCGAGCGTCGCCCCCCTCGCCGATCAGCGGGTTGCGGCCCGACCAGTTGAGATGATCGGTGATCGCCATCAGCGCCCCCGGCGCCATCGCCTCGCGGGTCGAGCCGGCGGCGTTGCTGAGCACCAGCGCTTCGCAGCCGAGCGCCGCCAGGGTCTCGATCGGGCCGCGCATCGCGCCGGCCTCGCCGTGCCCGTAGAAATGCGCCCGCCCGGCCAGCAGCGCGACGCGGGTGCCACGCAGCCCGCCCACCACCAGCGCGCCGGCGTGGCCGGCAACACCCGGGGCCGGGAACCCCGGCAGGTCGCCGTAGGGGATGCGGACCGCGTCCTCGACCTCGCTTGCCAGCGCGCCAAGGCCCGAGCCGAGCACGATGGCGAGACCGGGGGCCTCGGCCCCGGCGCGGTCGCGGACGATGCGGGCGGCGTCGGTCATTCGCCATCGCCCAGACTGAAAGCGGCGGGCAAAAGATCGCCCAGGGTCCAGCGGGCGCGCTCGCCCCGCGGTCCGGCGGCGCGCACCACCGTATCGGCCCGGCCGAACTCGGCCAGGCGCTGGCGGCAGCCGCCGCAGGGGGTGACCGGTTCTTCCGACTCGGCGCAGACCACGACCTCGGCGATATCGCGCTCGCCCGCCGCGACCATGGCGGCGATGGCCGAGGTCTCGGCGCAGCAACCCTCGGGATACGACGCGTTCTCGACATTGCAGCCGGTGTAGATGGCGCCCGAGGCGGTGCGGATCGCGGCGCCGACGGCGAATTTCGAATAGGGCGCGTAGGCCCGTTCGCGCACGGCGAGGGCGGCGGCGAGCAGATCGTCGGTTTCGGTCATGGTCACCTCTCCTTTTGAATGGGTCGCCTCGCCTTTCCCCGGCAACACCACACCTTGGCGCCGGATCGCGGCAGTGTCGAGGGAGCCCGACGGCAGGCAGGCTGGTCCGGCAAAGAATCGAGGCTGCTTTGGCCGAACGGCACCAACCACTGCTTGCCGCCTTCCTGAGTGCCCGTCGGCAATGCTATTGAGTCGTATGAATCACTTGAAACTTTCTGCGGGATACTTGCTGATTGAACGGTCAGTCAGTAGAATGAAACTTTCCACCGCTTCGAGCGACCACGCCAAGACCGCCGGAGCAAGGGAGCACCGCCGCCAGCCATGAAAATCGCCCAGAAAACCCATGACGCGATCGTTATCGGCGCCGGCCACAACGGCCTGACGGCGGCGGCCTATCTGGCCCGGGCCGGGCTCGATGTCGTGGTGCTGGAGCGCAATCGCTATATCGGCGGCGCGACGGTCAGCCGCGAGCTCTACCCCGGTTTCACCTATTCCAACTGTTCCTATGTGTGCAGCCTGATGCGCCCGGAAATCATGCGCGACCTGGAATTGCCGCGTCACGGCCTGCAAATCATTCCCTACCAGGGCGGCGCCACCATGACCCGCGACGGCGGCTATTTCGCCACCTACCCCGACCACGAACAGAACCGCCGCGAAATGGCGCGCTACTCGAAGCGCGACGCCGAGGCCTACGACCAATTCACCGCCGAGGTGCTGCGCCAGTGCCGGTTCATCAAGGCGATGCTGCTGAAGACGCCGCCGGACCCGACCTCGCTGAAGCCGTTCGACATCCTCGGGCTGATCGACATGGGGCGCCGGTTCTTCGATCTCGGCGAGACCTGGATGTACGACACCATCCGCTTCTGGACCATGAGCTGCGCCGATTTCCTCGACCAGTATTTCGAGTCCGAGGTGATCAAGGGCCACCTTTGCGGCAGCTCGATCATCGGCACCGCGCTCGGCCCCTGGTCGCCCGGCAGCGCCTACGTGCTGCTGCATCACACCATGGGCGAGGTCGATGGCGCGGTCGGCGCCTGGGGCTATGCGCGCGGCGGCATGGGCGCGGTTGCGGGGGCGCTGGCCGGTGCCTTCAAATCGCTCGGCGGCGAGATCCGGACCGATGCCGAGGTGGCCCGGGTGACGGTCGAAAACGGCCGCGCCGTCGGCGTCGTGCTGGCCAACGGCGACGAGGTCCGGGGCCGGCTGGTGGTCTCCAACATGGACCTCAAGCGGACCTTCCTGAAGACCGTGGAGGCCAAGGAGCTTCCAGAGGAATTCCTCCACCGGGTGCGGAAGTTCAAGATCAGGGGCTCGTCGGGAAAGCTCAACATCGCGCTCGACGGCGTGCCCGATTTCCCCTCGATCCCGGCCGGCTGCCCGGCCCGCGCCGGCGATCTGCACGTCAGCGACAGCATGGAGTATGTCGAGCGCGGCTACGACGACTGGAAGAACGGGATGTGGTCGCGCGAGCCCTATCTCGACATCGTCATCCCCAGCCTGACCGACCCGACCATGGCCCCGCCGGGCAAGCACTACATGTCGGTGTTCGTGCAATACGTGCCGCACCGCCTGGCCGACGGCGACTGGACCGACGCCAAACGCGACGCCTTCGGCCGCACCGTGATCGACAAGATCGCCCAATACAGCCCCGATTTCAAGGGCCTGATCCTGCACGCCGAGGTCCGCACGCCGCGCGAGTTGGAGGCCGAGGTCGGCCTGACCGAGGGCAACATCTTCCAGGGCGAGCTGACCATGGACCAGTTGCTGTTCAACCGCCCGGTGCCCGGATATGCCCAATACCGCTCGCCGGTTAAGCGGCTCTACATGTGCGGCTCCAGCACCCATCCCGGCGGCGGCGTGATGGGCGCACCCGGGGCCAACGCGGCCCGGGAAATCCTGCGCGACCTGAAACGCTGGCGGGGGGCGGCATGACCGGCCGGTATGACATCGTGATCGTCGGCGGCGGCCACAACGGCCTGGTCTGCGCCGCCTATCTGGGCCGGGCCGGGCGCCGTGTGCTGGTGGTCGAGGCGGCGGCGGGCCTGGGCGGTTGTGCGGTCAGCACCGAGTTCGCGCCCGGTTTCACGGTCTCCGCCGGGGCGCACATCCTGCACCTGCTGCATCCGAAAATCACCCGCGATCTCGACCTCGCCGGCCATGGATTGCGCTACGCCAACGCCGACATGCCGACGGTCGCCCTCGACCCGGGCGGCAAACACCTTGTGTTCCGGGGCGCGCTGGCGCCCGACGACTCCCTGGCCGCCCACTCGGCCACCGACGCGGCCAATCTTGCCGCCCTGCGCCGCCGCCTGATGCGCTTCGCCGGCCTGGTCCGCGAGTTCCAGGCAACCGTCCCGCCGCGCCTCGTCAGCGCCGGCTGGCCGAACCGCCTGAAGCTCGCCAAGCTGGCCTGGCGGGTACGCCGCCTCGGCCGCGACGACATGCGCGAATTTCTGCGCGTCGTCCTGATCAATATCGCCGATGTGCTCGACGACGAGCTGGAGAGCGACCTGCTGAAGGGCGCCATCGGCCTCGACGCCGTGTTGGGGACCGGCCTCGGCCCGCGCTCCCCCAACAGTGTCTTCTCGCTGCTCTACCGCCTGGCCGGCGAGGTCAACGGAACGCCCGGCGCACTGGCCCTGCCCGAGGGTGGCATGGGGGCGGTGACCGGCGCCATGGCGGCGGCCGCCCGGGCCGCCGGGGCCGAGCTTCGCACCGATGCCGCGGTGCGCCGGATCGTGGTCGAGAACGACCGCGCGGCGGGGGTCGAACTGGCATCGGGAGAGGTCATCCACGCCGCCGCGGTGGTGTCCAACGCCGATCCCAAGACAACCTTCCTGACGCTGCTCGGCGCCGAGCACCTGGACACCGGGTTCGTGCGGCGCATCGCCAACATCCGGGCCCGGGGCACGGTGGCGAAGCTGCACCTGGCGCTCGACGGCCGGCCCG
>JACZTQ010000080.1 GCA_022573605.1 Pseudomonadota bacterium
CCCGCCACCAGCCAATCACCCGGCCTCTCATTGAGGCCATCGAAAATGAGCGGCAGGTCCGGGGTGTGTCCGAGGGGTGGGTCTTCCCGTCATGCACTCATGATGGCCACCGCTACTCCATGAAGAAGCAATTCCGCCGCGCGGCCCTTCGCGCTGGCCTGGACCCGACCCAAATAACGCCGCACGTCATGCGCCACACCGGCATCACCCGACTTGTGCAAAGCGGAGCCGACCTGGAAACGGTGCGCAAGATCAGCGGTCACAAGACCCTGAGCATGGTGCTGAGATATACCCATGTCAGCGATGCGCATGTGGATGCGGCTATCGACAAGATCGCAATCGATCTGCCGTCCGTGGTAGCCGAGCCCGTGACGCCGCTGCGCCGTCGTCGGCAAGACGACTGAAGCCCGCCGAATTTTCGCACGATTACACAGGAATTACACACGCCAGCATTTTGCTGTTTGCGCCAAGATGATAGGGGTCGCGCTAACGCGCTGGTTCTTTGGAGCATTTTTTGATCCGCTGAAAAACCACAAGCCTAGAGCCCGAGGATGTCGAGGTCGCGGGTCACCAGCGACCCCTTGGTGGTGATCATCACCGGGTGGCGATAGTCGCGCAGCACCTCGAGCACCCCGCGCATGATCCGCCATTTCTTCTCGATCGGCTGGTAGGGGTCGGTGTTGGTGCCGATGGCGATCGGCGCCGCCCGGTAGCCGGGCTTGCGCAGCGCCGCCTCCAGCAGCCCGGGCGCGTCGGGCTTGGCGACCAGCCGGGTCTCGAAGTCCAGCCCCGGCGACAGGCCGAGAAGGGCGTGGCTGGGCCGGGCGTAGCAATAGGTGCAGCCGTGCTCGCAGCCGCGATAGGGGTTGAGCGAGCGGTCGAAGGGCAGGTCGGGCGAGGTGTTGCGCACCAGCACCGAACGGCTGCGCTCGACGGTTACTTCGGTTCTGAGCGGCGCTGGTTCCTGCTCGATCTCCCAACCGTCATCGACCGGCTCGGCGCGCAGCCGCTCGAAGCGCCCGGCGGGGTTCACCGCCGCGCCGCGCCCGCGCCGGCGCCCGCTGTCGATCCTTTCCGCGCACAGGTTTGTCATGCGATCTCCCGAATCGGAAAACAGAACATTACACGAACATTCACCCGAATCCACGCCATTTGATCTCGATCAGGGAACCGCTTCGCCGGACCGGGTATCGTGGTTGCCGGAACGGCAAGCGCGGCCGCTTGTCCGAGACCGCCCGGCAAGGAGGAGACGATGACCCTGACCACTGCCCAGATCGGCCTGATCCGCGACAGTTTTCACCGTTTGCAACCCGATGTGGAGACCGCCTCGGAACTTCTCTACCAGCGGCTGTTCGAGATCGCGCCGGAGCTCAGGAGCATGTTCCGAAGCGACATGGCCGGGCAGGGGATGCAGTTCATGAGCACGCTGGGGCTGATCCTCCGGCATCTAGACGACCCGCGGGCCCTGCGCCCCCACCTGGAGCATCTGGCCCAGGGTCATGCCGCCTTCGGGGTCAAGCCGGAGCATTTCCGCCCCATGGGGCAGGCGCTGATCTGGGCCATGCGCGAGACCTTGGGCGAGCGATTCCCCACCGCCGCCGCCACCGCCTGGGAGGCCGCCTACGAGATTCTGGCCCTTGAGATGGTCCAGATGGCCGAGTGACCGACGCCCGCCCGACGCCCGTTCCCACCGCCGCCAGCGTTGGTTCGCCAAAGCAGTTTCAAGCCGGATGAAGTCATCTGGCGACTGGGAAATTGCGCAATACAGGCGTATAGAGCCTCCGGCCTGATTCCATCAGGACGGAAAATGCCCTAACCGACGTTGCGGAGAGTTGAGATATGGCGGCAAAAGAATCCATGCTGGGCCGCGGCCTGTTGCCGTTCCGGCGCACCAAGGCGCTGGAGAGCGAGATCGATGCCTTTCTCGACAAGCTCTCCGAGTCCGGGCTGCTGTTCAAGCGGGCGGTGCAGATCTATCTCGAGGAGGGCGCGTCGGCTGAATTCGACCAGAAGCTGCAGGCGGTCAACCGCCTGGAGAGCGAGGCCGACAAGCTGCGCCGCTCGGTGATAACCCAGCTCTACACCCAGACCCTGATCCCGGAATCCCGCGGCGACGTGCTGGGGCTGCTGGAAAACCTGGACTCGCTGCTCGGCCTGTATGAAGGCGCGCTCTGGAGCTTCTCCATCGAGCAGCCGGAAATCTCCGCCGAGTTCCACGGCGATTATGCGACCCTGTGCGACCAGGTGGTGCACGCGGCCGAAGCCATCGTGCTCGCCTCGCGCGCCTTCTTCCGCAACATCGAGGCGGTCGGCGATCACATGCACAAGGTGATGTTCTACGAGAAAGAGGCCGACAAGGTCAGCACCAAGCTCAAGCGGGCGATCTTCGCCACCGACCTGCCGCTGTACCGCAAGGCGCACCTGCGCAACTTCGTCGAGCACATCGACAATGTCGCCGACCGCGCCGAGGACGTCGCCGACCGGCTCGCCATCTACACCATCAAGCGCAGTTTCTGAGCCGCCATGGATGTCGCCGTTCTCTTCTTCCTGTCCAGCGGGCTGTTCCTGGGCTGGTCGCTGGGCGCCAACGACGCCGCCAACGTGTTCGGCACCGCGGTCGGCACGCGCATGGTGCGCTTCGCCACCGCGGCCGCGATCTGCAGCGTGTTCGTGATCCTCGGCGCGGTGATCAGCGGCAGCGGCGCGGCCCAAACACTCGGCAAGCTGGGCGCGATCAACGCGCTCGGCGGCTCGTTCATGGCGGCCGGCTCGGCGGCGCTGGCGGTGTTCGCGATGACCAAGGCGGGGCTGCCGGTCTCGACCACCCAGGCCATCGTCGGCGCCATCATCGGCTGGAACCTGTTCACCGGGACCAGCACCGACGCCGCCACCCTGATCACCATCCTGAGCACCTGGCTGATCTGCCCGGTGCTTGCCGCCGGCATCGCCGCGGCGCTGTTCAGGCTGACCACCCGGATCATCCGGAGCGCCAAGCCGCACCTGCTGCGCCAGGACGCCTATACCCGCGCCGCCCTGCTGCTGGCCGGGGCCTTCGGCGCCTACAGCCTGGGCGCCAACAACATCGCCAACGTGATGGGGGTGTTCGTGCCGGTGTCGCCGTTCACCGAATTCGAGATCGCCGGGATCGGCACCTTCTCCTCGGTGCAGCAGTTGTTCCTGCTCGGCGCCGTGGCGATCGCGGTCGGGGTGATCACCTATTCCAAGCGGGTCATGCTGACCGTCGGCGGGCGGCTGCTGCCGATGTCGCCGGTCGCCGCCTGGGTCGTGGTGGTGGCTCATTCCATCGTGCTGTTCGTGTTCTCCTCGAGAGGGCTGGAATCCCTGCTCGAGAGCGCCGGCCTGCCGACCATTCCACTGGTCCCGGTGTCGAGTTCCCAGGCCGTGGTCGGCGCCGTGCTCGGCATCGGCCTGCTCAAGGGCGGGCGCGGGATCCGCTGGCGGTTGCTGGGCGGCATCGGGTTGGGCTGGATGGCGACCCCGGTGATCGCCGGGGTGCTGTGCTTCGTCGGCCTGTTCTTCCTGCAGAACGTGTTCAACCAGGTGGTCTACCAGCCGGCGGGGTGAGAAGACCCCAGGTCACCGGGCCGGCAAGCCATCGGGAGAATTCCGGTTGGCGAAGTGTCGGGCGCCGGTAGGGCGGACAGGCTTGTCCGCCGCCGCTGCCGGAGCGCCGCAGCGGGTATGGGACCGGCGGCGGGTGGGTGTGCAAGTTGCACACATAGCTAACATATTGAAGGATAAAGGAAATCGATTCTGGTGTGATTTATGGTTAGCAAAGCGTGAATCAGATCGACCGCGAAGCGCCGCTAACCGCCTGCCGCCTTCCGGTCGGCCGCGACACCGGAAATCAGCCGTGCAAACCGGCAATGGCGACCCCGACAGGATTCGAACCTGTGACCTGCCGCTTAGGAGGCGGCCGCTCTATCCTGCTGAGCTACGGGGCCGTATAATGATTTCAACGACTTAGCGGGCACTCACTCGCTCCATGTCTCTGTTTAGTCTCTTTTTATTCTCCGAACGAAACACGAACACTTGTTTTCATTGAGTGCAAAATCCTCGGTTTCGCAACGGACGCGGCGGTTGTATATCCTAGAGCCGGACATGAGAACTAGGGAATTCTGAGAATGACACCAGCCATCGTAAATTCGATAGGTCTGCTCATGGATGCCGTGGGTGTGGTCGTGGTCTTCATGTACGGCTGGCCGCAACCCGACCTGAGCGAGAATAATTACGTTATTTGGGGGGGGGATCACACCGATCCCGAGGATGTTGCTAAGCGAAGGCATCACAAGCGCATGTCTATCGCTGGATTGGTTTGCCTGGTATGCGGGTTCGGTGTTCAGATCATTGCTACGTGGATACCGTGAAACCACTATGACCAAGTATGTTCCAGAGGTGTCGGCTGAGCTGCTTATCAAAGCGAACGCTAAGGTTTCCGCCGACAGAGAGGAGTACGGCTCGCCGGACGTGGCAGTGTCCATCGTCTCGGCCATCGCGGACGAGTGCGAGCCAGAGGAGCTGATCGCCATCTCTCACAGATTGAGGGCGCTGGCCAAGCTCGTCAAAGGCGGTGATGGAGGGAACTGGACGATCCGAGTTTTGAGGAAGGAATACACTCTTGTAAGTGAGGCCCTGTTCCGAGCGGCTGCGGTCGCTGCACTACCCGAGATGAAGATGGTTCGTGACCTGGCGTTTGACCCGCAGGAAATTTTGGACATCGCGTTGCGTGACGCAGATGCATCGGGGTCTGCCTAGGCCGTCGCAGCTTTCACAGCCCACATCGCTGCTTCTTCGTACGCTGTCTGAGCAAGTGAAGCCAAGCGAGGGTCTTTGTCTTTCAGTATCTCACAAAGGTCTATGAGCTTCGCACTTTCGTTCTTAATTTGCGTAACGGCATCTGAGCCGTCTACGTTAAAATCTGTGCGTACTCTTTCCTCTCCAATAGTTTTTGCTGGTCCCATAATAATAATAATTATTTTTAATCTTCCCATCTTACCATACAGAGAACATTTGTCGAACATCGGCTGTGGATTATTCTCTTTTTAGACTCCCAAATCACGTTCATAAGGAAACGGCGAAATTGCTTAATGTTTTCAAGGACTGGACATCCACCCCAAAAGCGGTTGCTCCCCGTAAGTCACGGAAATCGTTAGAAGTCCTTTTCGTTAGGAGGCGGCCGCTCTATCCTGCTGAGCTACGGGGCTCCATGAAAACGAAGGGGTGGCTGACGGGGTAGTGGATTGGCAAGTTCCGGTCAATCGTGGCAAACAGGCCGGGGGGGGCACGTTGGCAAGGGAGGTTCGAGCAATGCGGTTCACCAGGATTCTCGGCCACGCCATGTTCGGCCTCGGCGCCCTGACGCTGGCCGCCTGCGAGCCCGCCGGCGGCCACCGGGCCGGCCTGACCCCCGAGACCAGCGCCGTGCGCTCGGCCTCGGAGCAGCGCGAGGGCGACCAGAACCACCGGAAGATCGTCGCCAGGTTCGGCGGCGTCTATGAAAACAGCCGGGTCACCGCCTACGTCGACGGCATCGGCCAGCGCATCGCCCGGGTCTCGGCGCAGCCGGCCGCGCGCTGGACCTTCACCGTGCTCGACAGCCCCACCGTCAACGCCTTCGCCATTCCCGGCGGCTATGTCTACGTCACCCGCGGGCTGGTGGCGCTGGCCGGCGACGAGGCCCAGTTGGCCGGGGTGCTGGGCCACGAGATCGGCCATGTCGTCGCCGGGCATTCGGCGCTCAGGCGCTCGCGCGGCACCATGGCCGGGATCGGCCTGCTGGCCGGGGCCATCGGGCTCTCGGTGCTGGGCGTCGATCCGACCGTCGCCGGCGGGCTGATGGATCTCGGCCGGACGGCGGCGGGGGGCTATCTGGCGCAGAATTCCCGCGGCGACGAGTTGGACGCCGACAATCTCGGCATCCGCTATCTGGCCCGGGCCGGCTACGACCCCTATGCCCAGGCCGATTTCCTCGACCGGATGAGCGCCTCGGCGCAGCTTCAGGCCCGCATCGCCGGGGACAGCTACGACCCCAACCGGGTCGATTTTTTCGCCTCGCACCCGGCGACCGGGCTACGCACCCGCCAGGCGATCGAAGTGGCCCAGGCCGCCGGCGCCGTCGCCACCGCCGGCGCCAACCGCAACCGCGAGCGCTTCCTCGCCGCCATCGACGGCATGGTCTACGGCGACAGCGCCGCCCAGGGTTTCGTCGATGGGCGCACCTTCAGCCACCCCAAACTGCGCTTCACCTTCACCGCGCCGCGAGGCTTCACCATCACCAACTCGGCCAACGCGGTGGTGGCGACGGGGCCGCGCAAGTCGCGCTTCATCATGGACAGCGATCGCAACCGGGGCGGCGCGCTGACCGACTACATCGCCCGGGTCTGGGCGCCGGGGCTGGCGGGTCAGTTCCGCACCGGCCGGCTCGGCGGGCTGCGGCGCGAGCGGATCAACGGGCTCGAGGCGGCCAGCGCGGTGTTGCCGGTGCGGCTCGGCAACCGGACCTTCGACGCCCTGCTGGTGGCCTACCGGCTGGAGGGCAAGCTCTACCGGATCACCGGACTGGCGCCGCGCGGCTCGGGGCTGCTGCCGGCGATGACCGAGGCCGCGCGCAGCTTCCGCCGGCTCTCGGGGGCCGAGGCCGGGCGGCTGCGCGAAAAGCGCATCAGTATCGTCACCGTGCGCGGCGGCGACACGCCCGCGCGCCTCGCCCGGCGGATGAACTTCGACGATTACCGGGTCGAGCGCTTCCGGGTGCTGAACGGGCTGCGCCGCGGCGAGCCGCTGCGGGCGGGGCAGCGGGTGAAGCTGGTGCGGTAGGCGACAGCCGGGGCCGGTTCGGGTTCGGCTCGCACCCCGATGGTCCATTGCCGGCGGGTGGCCCATTTGACAAAGCGCGGGCAGCGCGGCAGACCAAAACACAACAACCGCCCAGGCGCATTCCATCGGGGGAAGCCATGACCGACGCCTACCGGGAGGGCCTTGAGCGGCGGCCCGCCAATTTCCAGCCGCTGACGCCGCTCGGCTTCCTGGCCCGCTCGGCCGGGGTGTTCCCGGAACGCGTCGCGATCATCCACGGGCCGCTGCGCACCACATATGCCGAGTTCTACGCCCGCGCCCGGCGGCTGGCCTCGGGCTTGCGGGCGGCGGGGGTGGCGCCGGGGCAGACGGTGGCGGCGCTGCTCCTGAACACGCCGCCGATGCTCGAGGCCCATTACGGGGCGCCGATGGCGGGCACGGTGCTGAACGCGCTGAACACCCGCCTCGATGCCGCCGGGATCGCCTTCATCCTCGGCCACGGCGAGGCCGCGCTGGTGCTGGTCGATAGCGAACTGGCGCCCTTGCTGCGCGACGCGCTGGAACTGCTCGAGGGGCCGCCGCCGGTGGTGGTGGAGTATACCGACCCCACCGCCGAGGCGCCGCGCATCGGGTTGGGGCAGGACTACGAGGCCTTCATCGCCGGGGGCGACCCGGCGTTCGCCTGGCAGATGCCCGCCGACGAGTGGGACGCGATCAGCCTGAACTACACCTCGGGCACCACCGGCAACCCCAAGGGGGTGGTCTATCACCACCGGGGTGCTGCGCTGCTGGCGACCGGCAACGTGGTCCATGCCCGGCTCGCCGAGCCGATGGTCTACCTCTGGACCCTGCCGATGTTCCACTGCAACGGCTGGTGCTTCCCGTGGTCGGTGGCGCTGGTCTCGGGCACCCAGGTGTGCCTGCGCCAGGTCCGCGCCGGGCCGATCTACCGGGCCATCGCCGAGCACCGTGTGAACCTGCTCTGCGGCGCCCCGATCGTGATGTCGGTGCTGGTGGACGCGCCCGACGTGGAGCGGGTTGCCTTCGGCCACAAGGTGACCTTCCTGACCGCCGCCGCGCCGCCGCCCGAGCCGGTGCTGGCGGCGATGGCCGGGGCCGGCTTCGAGGTGATCCACCTCTACGGCCTGACCGAGACCTACGGGCCGGCGGTGATCAACGAGTGGAAGCCGGAGTGGGATGCGCTGCCGGCGTCGGAGCAGGCCGCCCTGAAGGCCCGCCAGGGGGTGAAATACGCCGCCCTGGAGGGGCTCGAGGTGCTCGACCCGCAGACCATGGAGCCGGTGCCCGCCGATGGCGAGACCGTCGGCGAGATCATGTTCCGCGGCAACGTGGTGATGAAGGGCTATCTGAAGAACGCCAAGGCGACCGGGGAGGCCTTCGCCGGGGGCTGGTTCCACTCCGGGGATCTGGCGGTGAAACATGCCGACGGCTACCTCCAGATCCGCGACCGCTCGAAGGACATCATCATCTCGGGCGGCGAGAACATCTCGTCGATCGAGGTCGAGGATGTTTTGTATAAGCACCCGGCGGTGGCGATGGCGGCGGTGGTGGCGAAGGCGGACCGGAAGTGGGGCGAGACGCCCTGCGCTTTCATCGAGCTGAAGCCGGGGGCGGAGGCGACGGCGGACGAGTTGATCGCCTTCTGCCGCGAGCGCCTGGCCCGCTTCAAGTGCCCGCGCCACGTGGTGTTCGGCGAGCTGCCGAAGACCTCGACCGGCAAGGTGCGGAAGTTCGAACTGCGCAAGCAGGCGGAGGGGGTGTAGGGCGCATCTTGATGCGCCGTCGCGGGGCTGGCGAGTGGGGGACGGCGGAACAAGTTCCGCCCTACGAAGAGGCGGAGGGGGTGTAGGGCACATATTGATACGCCGTCGCGGGGGTGGCGAGTGGAGTGGAGTGGCGGAACAAGTTCCGCCCTACGGAGGCGGAGGCGATGCAGGGCGCCTGTCCCTCAGCCGTCATCGTCCGGCTTGACCGGACGATCTCGCGCCATGGCGAGAGATGCCCCGGTCAAGCCGTGGCATGACGGGAGGGGGGGCGGACGTTTTCGTTGAATTATTACCCTTCCGATGTTATCTTACAAAATACCAAAAACGTACAAAATGGACGAAACCGATGCCCACCCTTGAGATGACCTCCGCCTCGCTCTCCGAGGTGCGCGAGAATTTCGCCGAGATTGCCGGGCGGGTGCGGTTCGCCCATGAGCGGATCGCGCTGACCAGGCACGGCAAGACCGTCGGCGCGATCGTGCCGGTGGCGGATGCCGAGTTGCTCGAGGCGATCGAGGACCGGCTGGATGTGCTGGACGCGCTCGACGCGCTGGCGGATCACCGGGCGCATGGCGGCGTGACGCTGGACGAAGCCTTCGGCGACTGAGCCGGTTTGGCCTACCGGATCGAGCTTTCGCGCCCGGCCGCGCGCGACGCGGGTGCGATCAGGCACAGGGCGGCCAGGCAAGCCCTCCGCCAAGCCATCGAGGCGCTGGCGCAGCAGCCTTATCCACACGGGGTCAGGAAGCTGCGCGGCGATCCGGGTCTCTGGCGCATCCGGGTTGGCGGCTGGCGGGTGGTCTACACGGTCGAGGACGATGTGCTGCTGGTGCTGATGATCGGTGGACGCGGGGACGTCTACGAGCGGTTGCGGCGGCGGTTGGGGTGATACCGGATCGCGCCGATCCCAACCCACGTCATGCCCCGGCCCCGGATTGCGTCCGGGGCAGGCTTTGATCCGGGACCTCGATGGCCGGTGCGCGGCGTTCCCCATGTCCCGGCCTCGCGCCGGGACCTCGAGCCGCTGGGTGTAGTGGGTCGAGGCCCCGGCTCGGGGGCCGGGGCATGTGGTGTTTGGCTTGAAATTTCCGCCATTTGCCGCTATATCATCGGCATATGGCGGGAAAGGCGATCCGATGCAGGTTCTGAGCTACCAGACGATCAAGAAGGGGGTCTCCGCCAGCACCATCAGTGAGCTGATCGGCGCCGGCCGCCTGCGCCGCAGCGATGTGGCGATGGTGATCCCGGCGCGAACCCTGGAGCGCCGCCTCAGCGGCAACCAGATGCTGAAGATCGACGAGGCCGACGCCATCGCCCGGCTGGTCCGGGTGCGCGACCATGCCCGGCGGGTGTTCGAGCGCGACGATGTCGCCGAGGAGTGGTTGAGCCTGCCCAACCCGGCCCTTGGCGGCGAGGTTCCGATCAAGATGGCGCGCACCGATATCGGTGGGCGCGAGGTCGAGGCGGTGCTGGGCCGGATCGAGCATGGCGTCTTTGGCTGAGCGGCCGCTGTGGCGGCTGGTGCGGCCCGATTTCGCCTCCGGCCTGGATGGAAGGGGGGCCGAGCGCTACGGGGGACGGTGGAATTCTCCCGGCCTGCCGGCGGTCTACTGCGCCTCCCACCTGTCGCTCGCGGTGCTGGAATATTTCGTCCACCTGCCGCCGGAACTGCGGCGGCGCGACTTGCTGCCGCTGATGACGGCGGTGGAGTTGCGCCTCGACGGGGGCTCGGTCGAGGCCGTCGGCGACGACGACCTCGACCGGCTGGATGATCTGGCGTGGCGCCGGGCGCGCGGCGACGGCTGGCTGGAGCGCGGCGCGGCGCTGGCGCTCGCGGTGCCCTCGGTGGTGGTGCCGCGGGAGCAGAATGTGATCCTGAACCCGCGCCATGGGGAGTTTGGCCGGGTGCGGGTAGTGGAGATTTTTCCGTTCCGGTTCGACCCGCGGATGGGCGTGTAGCGGGCGCGGCGGTTCGCCACCCGTCATCGTCCGGCTTGACCGGGCGATCTCGCGCCCCGTCGAGAGATGCCCCGGCCAAGCCGTGGCATGACGTGGGTGGCGGGCCGTAGGGCGGGGTTCACCCCGCCACCACTCTGGCCGGGCCGGAATGGCGGGCTGAGCCCCGCCCTACAATCTGCTAACCATAAAACACGCCCACAGCGCATTTCTCATGAAATCAACAACTTAACCCCCTGCCCACACGTGTACACCCCGCATTCACCCCCCAAACACCACCAGCAAATCCTTCGCATCGACCTGGGTCCCCGCCGGGGCCACCACCCGCTCGATCACCCCGTCGCGCTCGGCGTGGAGCGCGGTTTCCATCTTCATCGCCTCCAGGGTCAGCAGCAGGTCGCCGGCGTGGACCTCTTGCCCCGCCACCACCGCGACCGAGCCGACCACGCCGGGCATCGGGGCGGCGAGGTGGCAGGGGTTGTTCGGGTCGGCCTGCTCCGCCTTGGCGTGCTCCGAAGTGAACCGCTTGTCCGCGATGCGGATGGTGCGGGGCGCGCCGTTCAACTCGTAGAACAGCTTGACCTCGCCCTTCTCGTCCGGCTCGGAGATCGCCTGCAGGCGGATCACCAGGGTCACCCCGGGGCGCAGATCGACCAGGATCTCCTCGCCCGGCGCCATGCCGTAAAAGAAGGTCGGGGTGGGCAGCACCCGCACCGGACCGAAGTCGCGCCGCTTGCCCATGTAGTCGAGATAGACCTTGGGATACATCAGGTAGGAGCACAGATCCTCGTCATCCACCGTGATGCCGGGCATCTGGTCCTCGGCCTCCTTGCGCGTCGCCTCGAGATCGACCGGCTCCATCCGGGAGCCGGGGCGCACGGTGATCGGCGTGGCCCCCTTCAGCACCTTCCTTTGCAGTGCCTCGGGGAAGCCGCCGGGCGGCTGGCCGATGTCGCCGCGCATCAGGCCGACC
>JACZTQ010000387.1 GCA_022573605.1 Pseudomonadota bacterium
TGCCGCGCCGCACCCGGCGGCATCGTCGCAAGCCTCCCCCCCTCCCCTTCTCCGGGGCTTACGCGGCCGCATCTGCGGCCACGGTCCCCTGCGAAGCCCAGAGGGAGTGGGGGGCGAAATCGGCGGGGGCGGCGCCGGGCTTCGCTGATCGGTCCGGATCAGGGCCCGGTGGCGAGAAAACTTCCGCCCGAAACTCACCCGCGACACATCGTGACGTTTCCAAACGGTCGCCTCGATGCGAGAATCGCCAATCTGCCGGAAAACCATCGCACCAACGAACGACCCCGCCATGTTCCCGATCCTGAGAAATTCCTGGGCCCTGATGCTCGGCATGTTCCTGCTGATGGTCGGCAACGGCATGCAGGGCACTTTGCTGGGCCTGCGCGGCGGCCTCGAAGCCTTCGAATCGACCACCATGGGTTTTGTCATGGCCGGCTACTTCGCCGGCTTTCTCGGCGGCGCCCAGGCGGCGCCCTGGCTGTTGCGCCGGGTCGGCCATGTGCGGGTCTTCGCCGCCCTGGCCTCGCTGATCTCGGCCGCCTTCATCGTCTTCGCGGCGGTGGTCGATCCGGTCGCCTGGACGGTGATGCGCGTCGTCGTCGGGTTTTGCTATTCCGGCGTCTACGTGGTCGCCGAGAGCTGGCTCAACGAAAGCGCGACCAACGCGACCCGGGGCCGCACCCTGTCGGCCTATCTGATCGTGCAGATGCTGGGCATCATCGCCGCCCAGAGCCTGATCAACCTCGCCGATCCGGGCGGCTACGACCTGTTCATCATCATGTCGGTGGCGGTCTCGATCTCGTTCGCGCCGATCCTGCTGTCGGCCAGCCCGGCGCCGGTGTTCTCGGCCACCAGGCGGATGCCGCTGCGGCAACTGTTCAGGACCTCGCCGCTGGGCTGCGTCGGCATCCTGTTGCTGGGCGCGGTGTTCGGCGCCCAGTTCGGCATGGCGCCGGTCTACGCCACCGAGATCGGCCTGACCGCGGCCGAGATTTCGATCTTCGTCGGCGCGTTCTATGTCGGCGGCCTGGTGCTGCAATATCCGATCGGCTGGCTCTCGGACCGGATGGACCGGCGGGTGCTGATCGCCATGGTGACGGCGCTGGGCGCGGCGGGGTGCCTGGTGGCGCTGGCCTTCGGCGGATCGTTCATTGCCCTGGTGGCGAGCGCCCTGGTGATCGGCGGCACCTCCAACCCGCTCTATTCGCTGCTGATCGCCCATACCAACGACTTTCTCGACCACGAGGACATGGCCTCCGCCTCGGGCGGGCTGATCGTGCTGAGCGGGGCCGGCGCCGTCGGAACCCCGATCCTGGTCGGCTACCTGATGCAGGGGCTGGGCCCGGCGGCGTTCCTGGTCTTCATCGGCGGCTTCATGGCCGCCATCGCCGCCTATGCCATCTACCGAATGGCGGTGCGCCCGGCCCTGGCGGTCGAGGAAACCTCGCCGATCGCACCCTACAGCATGGTCTCCGGCACCCAGGTGGCGGCCGAGATCGCCCAGGAAATCGCCGCCGAACAGACCCTCGCGGAGGGGAATCCGGAGTAAAGCGCGGCAAAAATCGCACAGTGCGGGCAAAGCGAAAGCGAAACGCAGGCGATTCTTGACAAAACCACAACAACGCGCTGCCATTTAAAGCGTCAAACTGACCGAGAGATCAGTGCGGAGCGAGGAGTGGCAGGATGGAGACCGGGCAGGAGGATGTCCTCCGATACTGGGTGCATGAGGTCGGGCCGGAGCGCTGGTATGACGATGCCAACGGGCTCGACGCCGAGATCCAGGATCGTTTCGAGGAATTGTGGCGCCGGGCCGGCGACGGCGACTGCGATCACTGGCTGCTGACGCCCAGAGGCGCGCTGGCGCTGATGATCGTGCTCGACCAGTTCCCGCGCAACATGTTCCGCGGCACCGCGGCCGCCTACCGGACCGACAGCCGGGCCTTGCGCATCGCCAAGCAGGCGATCGGGCGCGGCCACGACAAGGTGACGCCGGAGCCGGAGCGCCAGTTCTTCTACCTGCCGCTGATGCATTCCGAGGGCTTGCCCGACCAGGAGCGCTGCGTCCGGCTGATCAAGCTGGGCATGCCGCGGACCGGGGTCGAGAACCTGGAACAGGCGCGGCGCCACCGCGCGGTGATCCGCAAGTTCGGCCGCTTCCCCAGCCGCAACCGGCCGCTGGGGCGCCACGACACCGAGGCCGAACTGCACTACCGCGCCGGCGGCGGCTACATGTCCTGACGGCAGTCTTTTTGCGCCTGTCCCAAAAGCCGCGTTGCGGCCTTTGGGCGCGCTCCACCCCCTGTCATCCCCGCGAAAGCGGGGACCTCACGACACCACCATGAGGTCCCCGCTTTCGCGGGGATGACAGGAGGGGGGCGCAAAGCTCCGCGCCGGATTGCCTTGGGCGCGCAAACGCCCTTACCCTGCGGGAAACCTGAGCCTCGGGAGAAAACGGATGAGCACCTCCTTCGATGT
>JACZTQ010000388.1 GCA_022573605.1 Pseudomonadota bacterium
GCCACCAGCACCTCCAAGCCTATCTCAACGAGTTCACATTCCGCTTCAACAGGCGATTCTACCCGTTCAACGCCTTCCGGTCCCTGCTCGGAATCGCTGGCGATGTCACCGCTCCCACTTACGCCGAACTTTACTCGGGCGATTGGCAGCACCCTAGATGTAGTGGCTGTGGGTGACAACCGGATAGGAACGCTATGGACTACCGGGACAACCCGCAAAACCGCGCTCCGAATCAACAAAGGTGGACCGACTCTACCCCGCCTCAATGATGCATTCTTACTCCGGCCAGCGATGTATTTTTAGCCCGGCGTTGACACCTTCTGGCGGCGCTGGTGCTGTTCGCGGTGCTCCTAAAGCGCCATCCTAAGCGAAAGGAGGAAGACCAAAGAGAAGACCATGAAACAGCGCCGCTTGATCAACCAGAAGCGCGCGGCCTAAACTGCAACCTGATGAGCCACACCCTCTGAAAGGCCATCACGTCGGAAAGCCCAATTTATCTGACGACGGACAGGTGATGGCGGCGGCGTCGATGGACATCGCGTCGGAGTGGCCCGACGGCTACCTTGCCGCGATCGTCGTCGCGCCGAAGATCGTCATGCCGTCCGGCTGGTTGGGCGGCTTGCTGGAGCGCGAGCACGAGTTCGCCGGCGATGACGAGTTGCAGCGGTTCCTCGATCTTCTCCTGCTGCGCTACAACACGGCGAACGACGCCATGGCGGACGCGGACGTGGCCGGCGGCCGCGCCGGCGCATCGGAACTCAAGCCTCTCCTGCCCGCGTGGCTCGCCCATTGCCACGCAATGCGGCGCTGACGCCCGTCGCCTGCGCCGCCGCCGAGGTCCGCTCCTCGCCCGAGGACGGGGGCAAGCAATCCCGCCGTGGATTCTGCCGCACTGGATTGAAGGTATGACTTGTCGGCCGGTTTGGTGCAGAATGGCCGCCACGCAAGGTTCATGCTTTCGCCGTGGGAAGTGACTGATGCACAGTGCCTTGAAACCTTTCTGGGGCGCATTGCTGGTCGGCTTGTCGGCATTCCTGCTTCCCGCGATCGCCGGCGCCGCCGACCATGCCCCGCAGCGCGAAGAGATGGTTCGGACAATCGAGCAACACGCGCGTTACACCAGCGACATCGTCGGCGAGGATGGCCTCTCGCCGCGGGTGCTGGAGGTGATGCGGTCGGTGCAGCGCCACCTGTTCGTTCCAGAGCGCCGCCGGTCGCTGGCCTATGCCGACCGCCCGCTCGAGATCGGTTACGGCCAGACCATCTCGCAGCCCTTCATCGTGGCCCTGATGACCCATCTGCTCGAGCCCGGGCCAGACCACGTGGTGCTGGAGATCGGCACCGGTTCGGGCTACCAGGCGGCGGTGCTGTCGCCGCTGGTGGCCAAGGTCTGCACCATCGAGGTCATCGCCGAGCTCGGCGAGGCCGCGGCCAAGCGTCTGGCGGCGCTGGGCTACGCCAACGTGGAGACGAAGATCGCCGACGGCTATCACGGCTGGCCGGAATGCGGCCCGTTCGACGCCATCGTCGTCACCGCCGCCGCCGACCACGTGCCCCCGCCGCTGGTGGAGCAGCTGAAACCGGGCGGCCGCATGGTGATCCCGGTCGGCGGCATGTTCGCGACCCAGCACCTGACGCTGGTCGAGAAGACCGAGTCGGGCGAGGTTCTGACCCGCCAGTTGCTGCCGGTGCGCTTCGTTCCGTTCACCCGCGCCTGGCAATGATCTCGCATCCAGCGGTGGCGGTGATCTCGGCGGCGATCCTGGCCTATGAGGTGCTGCTGGTCAGGCTGTTCGCGATCGTCCAGTGGCATCATTTCGCCTACCTGGCGATCAGCGTGGCACTGCTCGGATTCGGCGTCAGCGGCGCCTTGCTCGCAGTCTTCAAGGATTGGGCCGAGCGCCGCGCCGCCGCCGTCTTCACGCTCTCGGCCACGGTGTTCGCCTTCACCGCCCCGATTGCCTTCCTGCTGTCCCAGAGCCTGCCGTTCAACGCGCTCGAAGTGGTCTGGGCGCCCACTCAACTGCTCTATCTCGGCGTCATCTACCTGCTGCTGGTGGTCCCGTTCAGCGCCGGGGCGACCTGCATCGGCCTGGCTT
The DNA here is from genome assembly GCA_022573605.1 of Pseudomonadota bacterium. Classification (GTDB taxonomy): domain Bacteria; phylum Pseudomonadota; class Alphaproteobacteria; order Rhodobacterales; family Rhodobacteraceae; genus Thermohalobaculum. The sequence continues at coordinate 2,100 of JACZTQ010000388.1, forward strand.
TCCTGGCCTCCACGGCCGAACCTGGCCGGGTCTATCTGTGGAACCTGCTTGGCTCGGGCGCCGGCGCGTTGGCAGTGCTGGCGGCGCTCTCCGTGTTCCCTCCGATGACCTGTCTGGCGCTGGTCGCGGGGATCGGACTGGCCGCCGCCGCCATCGGTGAGACCGGCCGGGGTGGCGTTCGCGGACTGATCGCGATTGCCGGGATCGCGGTGATCGGCGCGCTCTCCTGGGCCGCGGCGCCGCCCGCCTGGGTCGCCCTCGATGTCTCCGAATTCAAGGGCTTGACGCGGGCGCTGGCGATCCGCGACGCGACGCTGGCGCGCCAGGTTTCCGGCCCGCTGGCGCTGCTCTCGGTGGTCGAGAGCCCGAC
>JACZTQ010000389.1 GCA_022573605.1 Pseudomonadota bacterium
GAGAGCTTTTCGTTACATTCGGCAAACGTCCCTATGTGGTCCGCTATCGGATCGACGGAGCAGAGATCGTTATCGCCCGCATCCACCATTCGCGAGAGGATCGATAGAATGCGTTGGGCGGGGTGAACCCCGCCCTACGGCGCAATTCACAACCCGATTTTATGATTATGAAACAATATCAACAACTTAATCCCGCGTGCACATTGCACGCCCAGTCTGGGCGGGCACGCCTGCCCACCGTCTGCCCCCCTACTTGGTTCCGAACAACCGGTCCCCCGCATCCCCCAGCCCCGGCACGATATAGCCCTTCTCGTTCAGCTTCTGGTCCAGCGCCCCGATGAAGACCGGCACCTCCGGGTGCGCCTTGCGGAAGGTCTCGATCCCCTCCGGCGCCGCGATCAACGCCAGGAAGCGCACGTCGCGGGCGCCCTCGCTCTTGACCTTCGCCACCGCGTCCGCCGCCGAGCCTCCCGTGGCCAGCATCGGATCGACCACGATCACGGTGCGCGCCCGGATGTCGTCCGGCAGTTTGCAGTAGTAGGTCACCGGCAGCAGCGTCTTGGGGTCGCGGTAGAGCCCGACATGGCCCACCCGCGCCGAGGGCACCAGCTCGACCAGCCCCTGCAACAGCCCGTCGCCGGCCCGCAGCACCGAGACGAAACACAGCTTCTTGCCAGCCAGCTTGCGGGCGATCATCGGGCATACCGGGGTGTCGATCGCCACGTCCTCCAACTCGAGATCCCGCAGCACCTCGTAGGCCATCAGCATCGCGGTCTCGCGCAGCAGGCGGCGGAACACCGCGGTTGGCGTCCGGCGGTCGCGGATCAGGGTGATCTTGTGCTCGACCAGCGGATGATCGATCACCGTCAGCCCGCCCTTGGTTCGCCTGGCCATGGTCCCTCCGTTCGGCTGTTTCTCGCCCCCCGGACGATACAGTCTGAGGCCGCCGCCGCAAGCCGGCATGATCGCCGGACGCCTCAGGAAAACGGCAGCAGCACCGTCGATCCGGTCGTGCGCCGTTCATGGATCGCCCGGTGCGCCTCGGCCGCCTGGCTGAGCGGCCAGGTCTGGTTCACCGTGGAGCGCACGACGCCCGCCTTCAGCACCGCGAACAGCCCCGCCGCCGCTTGCTCCAGCGCCGGGCGGGTCGCCAGGTAGTGCATCACCGCCGGGCGGGTGATGAACAGCGAGCCGCGTGCGCCCAGGTCCTGGATGATGTCGACCGGGTCCGGCGGCCCGGAGGCGTGCCCGTAGGCGGCGCACATGCCGAGCGGGCGCAGGCTGTCGAGCGACCGGCTCAAGGTGTCCTTGCCGATCGACTCGTAGACCACATGCACCCCCTCGCCGCCGGTCAGCTCGCGGCAGCGCGCCGCGAAGTCCTCGCTGGCGTAGTTGACCACGTGGTCGCAGCCGAGCCCGCGGGCGATCTCCGCCTTGGCCTCCGACCCGACCGTGCCGATCACCTTGGCGCCGAGGTGTTTGGCCCAGGGCACCAGCAGGTTGCCCATGCCCCCGGCGGCGGCGTGGATCAGCACCCAGTCCCCGGAGTGCACGGCATAGGTCCTGTGCAGCAGGTAGTAGGCGGTGATCCCCTTCATGAACACGCCGGCCAGGGCTGTCGGGTCGATGCCCTCGGGGATTTTCAGCAGGGTCGCGACGGGATAGAGCCGCTCGTCGGCGTAGGCGCCGAGCGGCGGCAATCCGTAGACCACCCGGTCGCCGATGGCGAAGGCGTCCACCCCGGGGCCGAGCCCGGTCACCTCGCCGGTGGCCTCGAAGCCGACGATCACCGGCGGCTCGCCGACCGGCCAGGGATGCGACACCCCGCCCCGGTGATAGGTGTCGGCGTAGTTGACGCCGATCGCGGTATGGCGCAGCCGCACCTCGCCCGGCCCCGGCTCGCCGACCTCGACCTCCTGGTAGCGGAACACCTCGGGTCCGCCCTTGGCGTGGATGACGGCGGCTTTCGGCATTTGGAGCGCTCCTCCCGTGTTGCTGGCCGTGTTGCTGGCGCCGGCCTTTGGCGCCTGGGTCGCATCATTGTCGAACCGGTGGCCCGGCGGCAAGCCTCCCGGGATATCGTGTCATCCGGCGTCGGGGCGCCTCCAGCCCGGCATTGCCGGGCCGCCCGCGCTGGTGTAGGGAGTTTGCGCGCGCGGCCCAACACGTGCGGGTGTAGCTCAATGGCAGAGCAGAAGCCTTCCAAGCTTACGACGTGGGTTCGATTCCCATCACCCGCTCCAGCCCCTTCCCGGTCCCTGAGATTCAGCCTTGCGATGCGCGCCGCAAGGCGCTATCCGGGCGCCCAGAACACCCCCGCTACGACAACCTGGGATTTGGGAACGGACCATGGCGAAGCAGAAGTTCGAGCGCACCAAGCCGCATGTCAACGTCGGCACGATCGGTCATGTGGACCACGGCAAGACCACGCTGACGGCGGCGCTCACCCGGCAGTACGGCGAGTT
>JACZTQ010000390.1 GCA_022573605.1 Pseudomonadota bacterium
GCGCCCGGTGATCTTCTCGATCCGGCGCATCGAGCGCGCCGTGCCCGGCAGCAGCCGGGTCAGGTCGCGGGTGCGGTAGCGGATGATCGGCAGCGCCTCCTTGGTCAGCGAGGTGAACACCAGCTCCCCCGCCTCGCCGTCGGGCAGCACGGCGCCGGTCTCCGGATCGACTATCTCGGGGTAGAAATGGTCCTCCCAGACGTGCAGCCCGTCCTTGGCCTCGACGCACTCGCTTGCCACCCCCGGCCCGATCACCTCGGAGAGGCCGTAGATGTCCACCGCGTGCATGTCGAAGGCGGCCTCGATCTCGCGCCGCATGGCGTTGGTCCAGGGCTCGGCGCCGAACAGGCCGACCGCCAGCGAACTGGCGCGCGGGTCCAGCCCGCGGCGGCGGAACTCGTCGAGGATCGACAGCATGTAGGACGGCGTGACCATGATCACCCGGGGCTTGAAGTCCTCGATCAGGGAGACCTGGCGCTCGGTCATGCCGCCCGAGACCGGCACCACCAGGCAGCCGAGCTTCTCGGCCCCGTAATGGGCGCCGAGCCCGCCGGTGAACAGCCCGTAGCCATAGCCGACATGGACGATATCGCCCGGCCGCGCCCCCGCCGCCCGCAATGAGCGGGCCATCACCGTGGCCCACATTTCGATGTCGGCTCGGGTATAGCCGACCACGGTCGGCTTGCCGGTGGTGCCCGACGAGGCATGGACCCGCACCACCCGGGCGCGCGGCACCGCGAACATGCCGAAGGGGTAGCTGCCGCGCAGGTCGGCCTTCACCGTGAGCGGAAACCGGGCCAGATCGCCGAGCGTCTCGAGGTCGTCGGGATGCACCCCGGCGGCGTCGAACTTTTGCCGGTAGAACGGCGAGTTGGCATAGGCATGGCCCAGCGACCATTTCATCCGCCGCAACTGCAAGGCCTGGATCTCGTCGCGCGAGGCGGTCTCGATCGGCTCCAGGTCGCCGGGCTTGGGCTCGAGGTTCTCCATCGTCGTCCTCCAGGTCGACTCTTCCCGCGGCGCCTCAAGCGCCCTCCGGCAGGTGGGTTCCCTTCACGGTGCGCGAATGCCCGCGAAACTCGGCGACATGGCGGCCGTGCTGATCGACGATGCGCACATCGGTGATGGCGCCGCGCCCCGCGCGCACGGTCTCGCGGGCAATCGCGGTCAGCCGGTCGCCCGCGGAGACCGGCGCAATATAGCTGATCGAGCAGTGCTGGGCGACGCTGCGCTGGTTGTAGGTGTTGCAGGCCAAGGCGAAAGCCTGGTCGGCCAGCAGGAAGATATAGCCGCCGTGCCCGGTGCCGTGGCCGTTGGTCATCGCTCCGGTCAGCTCCATCGTCAGCGTCGCCTGGCCCGGCGCGACGTGGTCGAGGCTCATGCCGAGACGCCGCGAGGGGCCATCGTCGCGCCACATCGCCCGGGCGCAGGCTTCGGCGATCTCCTGGGGCGTATTCCGGGTCATTCCCCCTCCACAAAGTCTCGGCCCAATGCGCCGCTGCGGCGAATCTCTCGCGCCGTTTTTACCGGCAAGAGATCGGACCCGACTTGATTCGTATCAATTTCCCGCGATTCGCGATGCCCTAGGATGCGGCCCAATCGGACCTCAAAAAGGGAGGAGACCCAATGAAACCGATGGACCACCTGAAGATCACCGCCCTTGCGCTCACCGCGGCCGCGGTAGCGGCCCTGGCCACCCCGGCGCTGGCCGATATCAAGATCGGCAGCACCCTGGCCCAGACCGGACCGGCCTCGTTCCTGGGCGACCCGGAAGCCAAAACGCTGAAGATGCTGGTCGCCGAGCTCAACGCCAAGGGCGGCATCAACGGCGAGCTGATCGAACTGATCATGTACGACGACGGCGCCGACCCCAACAAGGCGCGCACCTTCGCCACAAGGATGGTCGAGGACGACGGGGTGGTGGCGGTGATCGCCGGCTCCACCACCGGCGCCACCATGGCGATGATCCCGGTGTTCGAGGAGGCCGGCATCCCGTTCATTTCGCTGGGCGGCGCCGTGGTCATCATCGACCCGGTCAAGCATTGGGTGTTCAAGACCCCGCACACCGATCTGATGGCCTGCGCCAAGATCTTCGAGGACATGCAGGGGCGCGGCTTCACCAGGGTCGGCATGATCTCGGGCGGCGGCGGTTTCGGCAAGTCGATGCGCGGCCAGTGCGCCGGGCTCGCCGGCGAGTATGGCATCGAGATCGTCGCCGACGAGACCTACGGGCCGAAAGACGCCGACATGACCCCGCAACTGACCAAGATCGGCGGCACCGAAGGTTTGCAGGCGGTGCTGAACGCGGGCTTCGGCCAGGGTCCGGCGATCGTCACCCGCAACTTCCGCCAGCTCGATATCAAGGTGCCGCTCTACCAGTCGCACGGCGTCGCCTCGAAGAGCTACATCGAGCTTGCCGGGGAGGCGGCGGAGGGCGTGCGCCTGCCCGCCTCGGCGCT
>JACZTQ010000391.1 GCA_022573605.1 Pseudomonadota bacterium
GAGGCCGCGCCGCGGCCTCACCAGTTCAGGGTGAAGCCGACCGTGCCGCCCAGATTGCCGTGGCTGACGCCGTAGGCCAGGCCGGCATCGAACTGGAGCGCCCGAGACACCCTGATGGCGCCCGACAGCGAGACCGCGCTGGCGCCCTCGAAATTGCCGTACCTGCCGGTCATCGCGAAGCTGCTGTTCGGCGGCACGTAGGGCGCATCGAGCGCCATCGCCATGGCGATGCCCTCCTTGTTGCGCCTTATGTCGCGCCGGTTCTCCCCGATCTGGTCGTAGAGGCCGGGATCATAGGCGAGATTGCCGGCCGCGTCGGAGGTGACCAGTCCGAGCGCCCCGACTGCGCCGCCGAGCTCGCCGCCGAGCTGACGCCCGGCAGCGTGTAGGTCTCGGATGCGGTTCCGAGCACCACCTGGTTGGCGCGGGTGGTGGCCGCCGAGTAGCCGAGCGCGGTCGAGCCCGAATGGGTCGCTTGCGTGCCCTCACCCAACGCGGTCGAGTTGGTGGCGGTCGCGCCGGAGTTCGCGCCGATCGACGTCGAGTCGATCCCGCTCGCCACCGAGGCGCCGCCGAGCGCCGTGGAATCGTTCGCGGTCGCAAAGGCGACGTTACCGACCGCCGTGGCATTGTCGCCACTTGCGTTGGAACTCCCGCCGGTCGCCGTGCTGGTGGCGCCCGAGGCGACGCTGCCCGCCCCGGTCGCCGTGCTGCGGTCGCCCGAGGCGACGCTGAGCACGCCGGTTGCCGTGCTAAAGACGCCCGAGGCGGTGCTGGTGGCGCCGGTTGCCGTGCTGTCGGCGCCCGAGGCGGTGCTGCTCTGGCCGGTTGACGTGCTGTCGGCGCCCGAGGCGGTGCTGCTCTGGCCGGTTGCCGTGCTGTTGAGGGCCGAGGCGGTGCTGCTCTGGCCGGTTGCCGTGCTGTCGGCGCCCGAGGCGGTGCTGCTCTGGCCGGTTGCCGTGCTGTCGACGCCCGAGGCGGCGCTGAACGCCCCTGTCGCCGTGCTGTCGGCGCCCGTGGCGGCGCTGCCCGCCCCGGTCGTCGTGCTGCGGCTGCCCGAGGCGGTGCTGAGCGCGCCGGTTGCCGTGCTTTGGGTGCCCGAGGCCGTCGCGCCCTGGCCGCAGGCGGTGGAGAGGATGCCGGAGGCGCTGGCCCCGGCCACGGTGTCGACGCCGTCGGTGGCGGTGCCGTCGCCGTTGGTGTCGAGCAGGCATTCCTGCGCCGCCGCCGGCTGGCCCAGGGCGAGCAGCCCGGCCAGCGCCAGCGCGACAGTCAGCGCGGTCGCGCCGGAGCGCCCGGTGAACCGCATGGTCGCGGTCGGCGTGCCTGCGAGCGGTTTGTTCGTTTCGTGCGGTGGTTGAACTTCGATGTACATGCTGTCCTCTTTGCCATGCTGGCTGTGCAGATCTGGAATTACCCCCGGACCGCTCCTCCAGTTGGGCCCGATGGCAACCGGAACTCGCATCTCACGAACGTGAAAAACGAATTTTCATTTGCAACATTAATGGTTAAAAAATGGTTGGCACCCGGACCGCCGCCGATGGCCGGATCGAGCCTGATCTCCCGTTATCCGGACAAGGAGTGCATCTCTGCCGCTGGACATGTCGAGGGTTCGGGATTGGACCATGAAGCCCTGACCGCTCGCCCAATTCGGAAACGGATGGCTCCCGGGAGCCTCTCATCACGTCATGCCGCCCATTTCGCGGTCTGGAAGGCGGCGTCCAGCGGGGTGCCGGCGGCGTGGTTGAGGTAGTTGGAGAGCGTCTTCATGGTCACCCCGACGACCACTTCCAGATATTCGCTTGTGCCATAGCCGGCCGCGAAGAACGCCTCGGTGGCGGCCTCGTCGGGCCAGCCGCGGGTCTCGACGATCGACCGCGTCAGGGTGGCGAGAGCATCGAGCCCGGGGTCGGCAAGCGGGGTTCCGCTGCGCAGCGCCTCGACGACCTCGGCCGGGACCCGCTTCATGTTCGCCAGCGTGGTGTGCGCCGCCATGCAGTAGTCGCAGCCGTTGACGAAGCTGGCCGAGAGCCGCACCGGGTCGTTGGCGTCGCGGAAGGCGGGGGCGGCGATGTCGCGCGGCACCGAATAGTTCCCGCTCCGGTTGGCATGATCGATCGCGATCAGCGTGGTCCAGACCAGCCGCGCGGTCTCGTGGCGATCTGGCGCCGGCGCGCTCCCGGCGCCGGCCTCATACGCGTGCCCAGCGGGCGCCAGCGCCATGAGAATGGCGACCGCCAGCGCCGGCAGCCGCCATCCTCCCGATCTGTCGCCCATGCGCCTTACTCTGGCCGCGGGCCCGCCCGCGCGGCCTCACCAGTTCAAGGTGAAGCCGACCGTGCCGCCCAGATTGCCGTGGCTGACGCCGTAGGCCAGGCCGGCATCGAACTGGAGCGCCTGAGACACCCTGATGGCGCCCGACAGCGAGACCGCGCTGGCGCCCTCGAAA
>JACZTQ010000392.1 GCA_022573605.1 Pseudomonadota bacterium
AACCATCGGGTCCTCGCGGCCGTGATAGTGGATCAGGTTGACGGCGCCGCTCGGGCAGGTCTCCGGGACCGGCGCCCAGAAGGTCCCCGACATGGGCACGAAACCGGCAAACGCGGCGCCCCGGGTGCAGGCGAGATGCCAGACCATCATCGCGCCGGACGAGAAACCCGCCGCCACCAGCCGGCTCCGGTCGATGGCGAACCGCGCCGTCAGGTCCTCGATCAGCGCATCGAAATAGGCCAGCTCGTCGATCCCTTCCAGCGCGTGGTGGTCGGGCGCGCCCGGGATGTTCCAATCGGGGCCGCCCGCCTGGGTGGCGATGAACGCCACCCCCAGATCGTCGGCAAGCGCCGTCAGGGCCTTGTTGCCCATCACCCCGTTGGCGGTGCCGCGATAGCCGTGGCTGAAGACGATGGCGCCGATCGGCGTGGTCCCGTCATGGCCCGCGGGAAAGGCGATGCGATAGCTGCGCCCGCCGATCACGCAATCGGTATCGCGGCCACAGGCTTGGGCCCCGTTCGCGGCGATGGCGGCCAGGGCGATCGCCGAGATCAGCATCGCCCGCAGCGGGCGGAGAAATCTCGATCCGGTCACGGACGCCCCCCCCTGAAAAATTCTGGCGCGCTGGAGGCGACCATAGCACGAATCCGGGCGCCGGTTCCGCACATCCGAAAAGGCGCCGGACGCAGGCGTGCCCCGAACCCCGGCTTCACGCGGTCTTGACTTGGCGGCGCCTAGTGCCCGACATGTATAACTCCCGGCCAAACCACGATGCCGAAATACGGGGAAGACATGCCGAGGCGGAAAACCAGGAAAAAAACCGGGAAAGGCCCGAACGGCCGGATCGGCTGGGGCGGCATGGGCGCCAGGCCCCGGGGGCGCGCCAACTTCGTTCTCGGCGCGATCGCCGCACTGGCGTTGGCCGCCGGCGGGCTCTACTTTTGGCGGGGCGATCAGGCGAACAGCGAGTTCGGCGCCCTCGCCATGCAAGGCCGGGCGGCGCTGTCGCAGGTCAGGACGCCTCCCGGGCTCGGCGGCGGGCACCTGGCTCCGGGGCAGAGCCACGACTACAACGAACGCTTCCCGACTTCGGGAATTCACGACTCGGCCACCGTCGGCCCCGGCTTCTATCGGAATTTCCTGCCCCCGACCAGGCTGGTCCACAGCCTCGAGCACGGCCACGTTGTCATCTACTACGAGAGCCCCGGCGCCGAAGCGATACAACGCCTGAAGGACTGGACTTCGCTCCATGACGGACACTGGGACGGCGTGATCGCCGTGCCTGCCGCCGGGCTTGGCGAGGCGGTGGTCCTGACCGCCTGGAGCAAGATATTTCGCCTCGACCAATTCGACGCCGCCGCCGCCGCCGCGTTCATCGACCGATACCGTGGGCGTGGACCCGAGAATCCGGTGCGCTAAAGCATTTTCGAGCCGAACAGGCTCATTTGGCGACTCACAACCTGCGAAAATCAGAGGAATTACGCCTCCGGCCCGATTCCATCGGGGCGGAAAACGCTCTAACTTCGGGCGGCGCCTTCACCCTGAAGGCCCATGCTTGGGCGATCCGTGGGCGTGTGCCCGGCCGGTAGCGAATGTCAGGGAAATCCGCTCCTCCGATGGACCTGTCGCGGAGCCCTGTCTATCACTGTGCCCCGGACCTGGCGGAGGCGATCCGGCACGAGTACTACCAAGCGGCGCGAAGCGGGGCTCATTCAGAACCTGGTCATTGCCGGGCTTGACCCGGCAATCCAGTCTCTGGATCAATCGGTCAAGGACTGGATGCCCCGGTCAAGCTGGGGCATGACGTGGGTTGGGGTCGGCACGATCCGGCCCGAGTAACTGGCCCCAGGTGCCGCGCAGGAGAACTTCGACCGATGCAACGTGACCTGGAGAGCGAATTCCTGACCCTGCACGAATTCGCCGCCGCCGCCCGTCAGCGGCTCGACGCCAATGGCTGGGACTATCTGATCGGCGGCGCCGAGACCGAGACCACGGTCAGGCGCAATCGCCAGGCGCTGGATGCCATCGCGCTGCGTCCCCGGGTGCTGCGCGATGTCAGCCAGATCGACTGCACCGCCACGCTGTTCGGCAAGCCGGCGCGGCTTCCGGTCCTGCTTGCCCCGGTCGGCGGGCTGGAGACCTGCGACGCGCAAGGCGCCGTCGCGGCGGCGCGGGGGGCGGGCGGCTTCGGGGTGCCGGTGATGGTCAGTTCGGTCTCGAAGCGCGGCAAGGCGGAGATTCGCCAGGCCACCGCCAGCCCGGCTCTGTTCCAGCTCTACGTTCGCGGCGGCGGCCGTTTCATCGAGGACCATGTCGAGGAAGCCATGGCGGCGGGGCTGGAGGCATTCTGCCTGACCGTCGATTCCGCCGTCTACAGCCGCCGCGAGCGCGACATCGGCAATCGCTTCAACAAACCGTGGCGGGCCGGCGCCGACGACG
>JACZTQ010000393.1 GCA_022573605.1 Pseudomonadota bacterium
GTCCGACACGACCACCCCGGCCAGGCAGGCGCCGCGCCCGTTGAACACCCGCACCACGTCGCCGCCGGCGATGCCCCGCGCCGCCGCGTCGGCCGGGTGCATCACCATCGGCTCGCGGCCCCGCACCTTGCTCGCCCGGCTCACCCGGCCGGGGTCGAACTGGCCGTGCAGCCGGGTGCGCGGCTGGTTCGAGATCAGGTGCAGCGGATATTGCTTCACCAGCGCCCCGCCGAGCCACTCATAAGGCTCTATCCAGACCGGATGCCCGGGGCAGTCGTCATAGCCGAACGAGGCGATGCGTTCGGAGAAGATTTCGATTTTCCCGCTCGGCGTGGTCAGCGGATCGGCCGCCGGATCGGCCCGGAAGGCGTCCAGCAGCACCGCATCGCGCTCCGCCGGGGGCAGCGAGATGGTCTCGCGTTCGCGCAACTCGTCGAGGCCCGGCAGTTCGAACCCCGCCTCCGCCGCCCGCTGGCGGGCCTGGTCCCAGAGCTGGCGCAGCCAGTCCTCCGGGGTCCGCCCCTCGGTGAAGCGCGCCTCGACGCCGAGGCGCCGGGCCAGCCCGGAGAAGATGGCGTAGTCGTCGCGCGCCTCGCCGACCGGCTCGACCGCCTGGCGCATGGCGACGACCAAAGGCTCCCAGTGGGTCATCGAGATGTCCTCGCGCTCCAGCGTCGTGGTCGCCGGAAACACGATATCGGCATGGCGCGCCATCGCCGTCCACCAGATCTCGTTGACGATGATGGTCTCGGGCTTGCGCAAGGCGCGCACCAGCCGGTTCAGGTCCTGATGATGGTGGAACGGGTTGCCCCCGGCCCAGTAGATCAGCCGCAGGTCCGGATAGCTCAGCCTCTCACCGTTGAAGTCGTAGGGCTCGCCCGGATGCAGCAGCGCGTCCGATATCCGCGCCACCGGGATCGCCGTGGCCACAGGGTTCTCGCCCTGCGGCAGGGCCGGGAAACGGAACTGCCGCACCGGGTTGCCGATGCCGTTCTCCGAGCCATGGCCGATGCCGAAGCCGCCGCCCGGCAAGCCGATCTGACCCAGCATCGCGGCCAGCGTGATCGCCATCCAGCACGGCATCTCGCCATGATCGGAGCGCTGGATCGACCAGGCCACCATGATCATCGTCCGGGTTCCCGCCATGCGCCGCGCCAGCGCCCGGATCGCGCCGGCATCGAGGCCGGAGACCCCCGCCGCCCAGTCGGCATCCTTCGGCTGGCCGTCGCTCTCGCCCATCAGATAGGGCCGGAACCGTTCGAAGCCGACCGTGTAGCGGGCGAGGAAATCCACATCGTGCAGCCCCTCGGCCACCAGGGTATGGGCCAGCCCCAGCATTACCGCCATATCGGTGCCCGGCCGCGGCGCCAGCCACTCGGCCCCGATTTCGGGCATCGCGTCGGACCGGATCGGGCTGATCGAGACGAACGCAACGCCGCGCGCCTTGGCCGCGCGCAGCGCGCCGGGCATGGTGTGCCGCCCGACCCCGCCGGAGGTTACCTGCGCGTTCTTCACCGGCAGGCCGCCGAACATCACCACCAGCTTCGAATGCGCGACAATCACCGGCCACGCGGTCGCCCGGTCGAGCAGCAGGCTGCCAAACCTGCCAACGATATGCGGGCTGAGGACATCAACCGCCGCATGGCTGTAGGAGTTGACGCTGGCGACATAGCCGCCGATGCAGTTGAGGAACCGGTGCAGCTGGCTCTGGGCGTGATGGAACCGCCCGGCGCTGGCCCAGCCGTAGGAGCCGCCGTAGATGGCGCCGTTGCCGTGGGTCTCGCGCACCCGCTCGAGCTCGGCCGCCGCGATGTCCAGCGCCTCGTCCCAGGGCACGGCGACAAAGGGCTCGCGCCCGCGCCCCATGGGGTCGGCCTGCCTGCCGTTGGCCAGATAGCTCTTGCGGATCACCGGCCGGGCGATCCGGGTCGGGTGATCGATCATGTCGATGATCCCCGGCCCGATCAGCGCCGGGTCCGGGTCGCCGGCGTAGTCGCGCACGCCGACCAGCCGGCCGCCCCGCACCTCGGCATGATAGGTGCCCCAATGGGTCGAGAAGGGGGTGACCCGCAGGTCGCTCAGGTCGGTCATGTGGCTCTGTCCGGTGTTGGTGCTGGCGGTTACGTTAGGGCAGATTTCAACCCGTTGGAACCACGTCATGCGCGGCAGCGTCCGGCCTCCAGCCCAATGGCAGGGAAAGCACCGCCCCCGCCGCTAGCTGCACCCCACTCCCCTTGGGAGGGGGGTCGGGGGGGAGGCTTGCAACATCGCCAACAGGTCCTGACGTCGGGGCCGCACCCCCCCCTCAGCCATGCTTGATGAACCCGCCCGACTGCAACTCGCTGTACGCGGTCTCCAGCTCGGCCCTCGTGTTCATCACGATCGGCCCCTGCCAGGCCACCGGCTCGCGGATCGGCTTGCCCGAGATCAGCAGGCA
>JACZTQ010000394.1 GCA_022573605.1 Pseudomonadota bacterium
CGACGGTGCAACCGGCGCGGCGCGGTCCCCTCCCCCATCGTGGGGGAGGTCAGGGAGGGGGGGCGGCGCACCGCGCCGCTTCCCGCCACGTCAGGCAGAATGGCAGGCCCCGATTGACTGGCCCGGCGCGCACGGTATCTTGCGCGAGACTTGAAACCCCGTCACGAAAGGGCGCCCGATGGCCACTCTCCTGCACCTCGTCTTCGGCGGCGAGCTTGTCGACCCAAGGCGCAGCGAGTTCAAGAATGTCGACGAGATCGACATCGTCGGCATGTTCCCGGACTATGCCAGCGCCCACAAGGCCTGGAAGGCCAAGGCCCAGGCGACGGTGGACAATGCCCATACCCGCTATTTCATCGCCCATCTGCACCGCCTGCGCGACGAGGAGAACGAAGCCAGCGGCGAGGGTGAGGCGGGGCAGACCTGACCCAGCCGTGGCCCGCCGCGCACGCCCCCTCGTGCTCCGTCTGAGCCGGGCCCTTGCCGGTATGGGCGCGGCGGTGCTGATCTCGGGCTACATCTGGCTGGTCGCCCGCACCACGCGCTGGACCGTGGTCGGCCGCGATGGCTGGGACGCGCTGGTGGCGAAGCCGCAGGGTTTCGTCTGCACCTCCTGGCACGGGCGGCTGTTCCTGTCGCCGACTTACCCGCCGCCGGGCCGGCGGGCGGTGGCGATGATCTCGACCAGCCGCGACGGCGACCTGATTGCCGCGATTGTCCGGCGCTGGGGCGTGGTTGCGGTGCGCGGCTCGTCCCATGACCGCGCCAAGCGCAAGGCCAAGGGCGGGGTGAAAGTCTATGTCGAGGCGGGGCGCGAGCTGGCCGAGAATGGCGCGCTGATCGCGATCACCCCGGACGGGCCGCGCGGGCCGCGGATGCGGGCGCAGGACGGTGCGGCGCGCCTTGCGGCGGCCGAGGGCGCGCCGGTGATCGCGGTCGGGTTTTCGGTGCGCTGGGGGTGGCATCTGGCGAGCTGGGACCGGTTCCTGCTGCCGCTGCCGTTCGGGCGCGGGGCGATCGTCTACTCGGCGCCCCGCCTGCCGCCGGAGGACAAGAGCCCGCCGGCGCTGGCGCGGTTTCGCGAGGCGCTGGAGGGGGATCTGAACGAGGTCACCAACCGGGCCGACGACCTGTGTGGGCGCGCGCATGTGTTGCCTGCCGCCCCCCAAAAAACACCGGGGACGGCATGACGGGCTCGCCAGCGCTCGCGGTCTATCTGGCCGCCTCGCGGCTGGCCGGGCCGCTGGCGCCCTGGCTGCTGGCGCGGCGCGCGGCCGACGGGCGCGAGGACCCGCTGCGCCTCGGTGAGCGGCTGGGCCGGGCCGGGGTGGCGCGCCCGCAAGGGCGGCTGATCTGGCTGCACGGCGCCAGCGTCGGCGAGGCGCTGTCGATGCTGCCGCTGATCGCCGAGTTGCGCCGCCAAGCGCCGAAAGCGGCAATTCTGGTGACCACCGGCACCGTGACCTCGGCCCGGCGCATGGCGGAGTTGCTGCCCGAGGGCTGCATCCATCAGTTCGTGCCGGTCGACACGCACGGCGCGGTGCGCCGGTTCCTCGACCACTGGCGGCCCGATCTGGCGCTCTGGGTCGAGAGCGAGTTCTGGCCCGGGCTGATGGTGGCGACCGCCCGGCGCGGGGTGCCGATGATGCTGGTCAATGCCCGGGTCTCGGACCGCAGCGCCCGGCGCTGGGCCATGGCGCGCGGGATGGCGGCGGCGCTGGTGCGGTTGTTCCGGCGCATCGTGACCCAGGACGCCGAGACGGCGGCGCGGCTGGTGGCGATGGGGGCCGATCCGAAACGGGTGCGCAAGGGCGGCAACCTGAAGGCGCTGATCCCGGCGCCGGGCTGCGATGCGGCCGAACTGGAGGCGTTGCGCGCGGCGCTGGCGGGGCGCCCGGTCTGGCTTGCCGCCTCGACCCATGCGCCGGAGGAGGCAGCGGTGGCCGAGGCGCATCTTGTGGTGGCGCGCGCCCTGCCCGGGCTCCTGACCATCCTGGCGCCGCGGCACCCGGAGCGCGGCGAGGCGATCGCCGAGGCGTTGACCGGGCAAGGGCTGACGGTGGTGCGGCGCTCGCGGGGGGAGGCGCCGGGGCCGGAGACCGATTTCTGGCTGGCCGACACGCTGGGCGAGATGGGGCTGTGGCTGCGGCTGGCGCCGGTCGCCTTCGTCGGCGGCTCGATCGCGCCCGTGGGCGGGCACAACCCGTTCGAGCCGGCGGCGCTGGGCGTGGCCATCCTGCACGGGCCGCGGACCGGCAACTTCGCCCCCGCCTATGCGGCGCTGGCCAGGGCCGGCGGAGCGCGGAGCGTCGCCGATGAGGTGGAGATGGGCGTGGCGTTGGCGGCGCTGCTGGGATCGGAAACCGCCCGCCGGGCGATGACCGATGCCGCCGAAGCCGCGCGCCGGCGCCTGGCG
>JACZTQ010000395.1 GCA_022573605.1 Pseudomonadota bacterium
ATCATGCAGATCTCGGCATCCGCGGCGACGGTGGGGGTGCCCACGGTGTCGGCGTCGCACTGGTAGAACTGGCGGAAACGCCCCGGCCCCGGCTTCTCGTTGCGCCAGACCGGGCCGACCGCGTAGCGGCGGTAGGGGTTGGGCAGATTGAGCCGGTGCTGGGCGACGACGCGGGCCAGCGGTGCGGTCAGGTCGTAGCGCAGCGCCAGCCAGGCGTCGTCGTCCTGCCAGGCGAAGACGCCCTCGTGCGGCCGGTCGACATCGGGCAGATACTTGCCCAGCGCATCCAGCGTCTCGACCGCCGAGGTTTCCAGCGGGTCGAAGCCGTAATGGTGGTAGACCTCGCAGATCCGGTCGAGCATCTCGCGCCGCTCGATGACTTGCGAGCCGAAAGTGTCGCGGAAACCGCGCGGAGTCTCCGCCCGCGGCCGCGGGGTCTTCTTCTTCTTGTCCTTCGCCATCGGCCGGGTCCGTCTCTGCGTCCCGCGCGCGCGGGGTCGAGGCGTTCCCTAGCGGATTGGCACTGCAGGGGCAAGCGGACCGGGCATCGCGGTTGCAATGCCCGGAGCACGGCGTCCCCTTGCGGGAAGGCTCAGACCGATGCCTCGATCCGCCGCACCGCTTCGTCGGTGGTCCACAGAGCGTTGGCGATGTAGCGGAAGTTGATGATCGCCGCCAGGTAGCCGTCGCCCTCGGGCAACATCGCCCCGGCGGTGGCGTCGCGCACTACCGCGACCTCGTAGCCCATCTCCAGCAACTCGTGCAGATGCGCCTGGACGCAGAGATTGGCCGACATGCCGGCCAGGATAACCTTGTCAATCCTGGCCTTGCGGAGCTGGAGGTTGAGGTCGTTGGCCTCGGGCCCGTAGATCTTGTGCGGCGAGGCGATGATGGTCTTGCCGTCGAGAATGTACTGCTTGTACTCGGGCATGAAATCGGCGCCGGAGCCCTCGAAACCCTCGGTGGTCAGCGGTCCCTTGCGGTCGAACATGCCGAGGGCGTGCATCAGCTTCTCCAGCGGTCCGCTGAAGCGCCAGCCATGGTCGGTCGGGAAGTAGAAATGCGGCGAGATTGCCACCGTCATTCCCCTGGCCTTGGCTGATTTCAGCAACCGGCCGATATTGGCGACCGTGTTGTGGCGCTCGACGCTGGCGCCGACGACACCCCAGGCCACCCCGTCCGGGCTGAGGAAGTCGATCTGCGGGTCGGTGACGACCAGCGCGGTGTTGGCCAGCGTGACCTCGACATCGGAGGCCGGCAGCGCCGGTTCGGCCGGGTCGGCGTAAGGGTCGCTCTGGGCCGTCGCCGGGCTGGCCAGCGCGGCGCCTCCGGCGGCGGCGGCGGCGAAAGCGGTTTTCTTCAGGAATCCGCGGCGGTCGACGACGTCGATCGGGTCGAGTTGCGGGTGATGGTCGTGATCACAGGCTTTTGGCATATCGGTTTCCCCCTGAGCAATGCAGTTGGTTTCGGGTTAGCCCACCCATGACGGAGAACTGTTTCGCCACGCGCCCTTGGCGATCACGCGCAGATCACGATTTGGCGAGGTCGCCGGGACGTGGACCGGATTGTGGGGGGTGGGGCTGGCGCTCAGCCGAGCGCCGCCTTGACCCGGCCGCCGGCGGCGCCGAAATCCATCCGCCCGGCGTACTGCGCCTTGAGCACGCCCATCACCTTGCCCATGTCGCGAATCGACGACGCCCGGGTCTCGGCCAGCGCCTTCCGGATCGCCGCCTCGACCTCGTCGGCGGAGAGCGGCTTGGGCAAGAAATCCTTGATCACGCCGATCTCGGCGCGCTCCGTTTCCGCCAGCTCCATGCGCCCGGCGGTCTCGTAGGTGGCGGCCGATTCCTCGCGCTGCTTCACCATCTTGGCCAGCAGCGCAATGATGCCGGCATCGTCGAGCCCGCCGGCACCGTCCTCGCTCCTGAGAGCGATGTCGCGGTCCTTGATCGCCGCCAGCATCAGCCGGACGGTGCAGGTCCGGAGCCTGTCCTTGGCCAGCATGGCATCCTTGAGGGCGGCGGAGATGCGATCGCGCATGGAATGCCTGTTCTGTTGCACCGCTGCTCGCGGCCGGGGAGTGGGAGACTACACCAGCATATTCATCCGGGCAACAGGGCACATAACGTATAACATATTGATATAAAATAATAATATTATTTCGCCGAATGCTTGACGCCCTGCGGACGGGTCTCTAGGTTGCCGCTCTGGGCGGCCTTGGGCCGGTGACTCCCGGCGGCCGGGAGAGGCCGCAAGGGCCGCCGGACTGGACCGGTGATGTCGTCGATAACCTTGCCAGATCAGCCGGATATGCTCGCCCCCCGGGTGCCGGGCGGGCGGCCCACCGGCTGCCTCGCGCTGGCCGACGGGTCGCTGTTCTTCGGGCAGGGATTCGGCGCTGCCGGCACCGCCGT
>JACZTQ010000396.1 GCA_022573605.1 Pseudomonadota bacterium
GGGTCTTCACCGACCACGTCGCCTTCTGCCGGCGCCAAGTGCCGGGCTGGAACCCGGTCTCGGTGGTCGGCCAGCACATGCAGCAGGCCGGCGCCACCCCGGCCGAGACCATGGGATTCACCCTCTCCACCGCGATCCAGTACGCCGAGGACTGCATCGCCGCGGGGATCGAGCCCGACGATTTCCTGCCCCGGCTGACCTTCTTCTTCGACATCTCGATCTCGTTCTTCGAGGAGATCGCCAAGTTTCGCGCCGGGCGGCGCATCTGGGCCCGGATCGCCCGCGACCGGCTGGGGGCGAAGGACCCGAGGTCCTGGCGCTTCAAGTTCCACGGCCAGACCTCGGGCGCGGACCTGACCTCGCAGCAGCCGCTCAACAACATCGCCCGGGTCACCGCCCAGGCCATCGCCGGCATCTTCGGCGGGCTGCAATCGATGCACACCGACAGCTATGACGAGGCCATCGCCAGCCCCAGCGAGGGTCCGGCCCGGATCGCGCTGGCAACCCAGAACATCCTGCGCGAGGAGGCCCATCTCTGCGACGTGATCGATCCGCTGGCGGGGTCGTGGTATGTCGAGACCCTGACCAACCAGATGGAGGAGCAGGTGCTCGAGGTCATCGAGACCATCGACAAGGCGGGCGGCATGTATGCTGCCGCCGAGGCCGGGCTGGTCCAGCGCCTGATCGGCGCCTCGGCGCGGGCGCATCAGGAGAAGGTCGAGAGCGGGGCCGAGAAGATCGTCGGGGTCAACTGCTATACCGAGGGTGACGAGGCGCCCGAGCCCGCCCCCTACCGCCCGGACCGCGCCGCGATGGAGGCCCATGTCGCCGCCTTCCGGCATTACAAGGAAACCCGCGACAACGACGCCGTCGCCCGCGCCATCGACGCCCTGACCCGGGCCGCGCGCGACCCTGGCGAGAACGTCTACGCCCGCGTCGTCGAGGCGGCGGAGGCGGGCGCCAGCCACGGCGAGATCATCGCCCGGCTGCGCGACGAGCTCGGCTTCGGCCACCCGCTGATCGTCGATTGAAGGGCACGATGATATGGGGGGCGGACAATCATGTCCGCCCTACCATGCGCCGCCCCGGTAGGGCGGACATGATTGTCCGCCCTTGTCGGGTGCCGCCTCAGCGCTCCTCGATGCGCCCGTCGAGATACGGCTGGTAGGCCCCGCCGGCGGCCAGGTATTCGGCCACCACGTCGTCCAGCGACGGGCCGAAGTCGTAGGGGTCGATGGCGCTCTCGGCGAACACCACATAGCCGTCGCCGCCGCCCCGGACGTAGTTGTTGGCGACCACGCCGTAGAGCTTGTCCGGGTCGATCGGCGCCCAGCCGCCGCCCGATTGCACCATCACCTCCAGGATCCGGCCCTGGTTCGGCGCCGCGCTCCGGGTCCAGGCGTATCTCAGCCCGGCGACCTGGGCGAAGCGGCCCTTGACCTCCTCGACCTGGCTGACCCCGTTCTCCAGCGCCGCGATCACGTCCGCGCCGGTCAGCTTGAAGGTCGACAGCGTGTTCTGGAACGGCAGCACGGTCAGCACCTCGCCCATGGTCACCGGCCCGCTGTCGATCGAGGCGCGCAGGCCCCCGCCATTGGCAAACGCGATGCTGATGCCCTGGTCCTTGACCCGCGCCAGCATGGCGTCGGCGACCAGGTTGCCCATCTCGCACTCGCGCACCCGGCAGCTCTCGCGGTTGCCGTCGATCACCGCCGCGGCCTCGGCGACGACGCGGTGGCGAATCTCCTCGAGCGGCGCGGCCAGTTCGGCGATGCGGCCCTTCAGCGCCGCGTCCTCGGCGACCTGCCCGTCCATCAGGATGGGCTCGCCGGTGGCGGCGGTGACGATGCCGGCATCGTTCCAGGTCACGTTCAACTCGCCCAGGAACTTGCCGTAGGCATAGGCCTGCACGATCGCGACCCGGTTGCCGTCGGGCGCCTCGACCCAGGTCGGATAGGGCCCCGCCGCCTTCTCCGAGACGTTCGAGAGATAGGTGTGGGAATGCCCGCCGACGATCACGTCGATGCCGGAAACCGACGCCGCCACCCGCAAATCGACGGCGTAACCCGAATGACTCAGCACGACGATCTTGTCGATGCCCTCGGCGGTGAGCCGCGCCACCTCGCGCTCCAGCGCTTCGGCCGGGTCGGAGAAGGTGACGTTGGGGCCGGGGCTGGCCAGCTCGTCGGTGTCCTCGGGGGTGAGACCGATCAGGCCGATGCGTTCGCCGCCGACCTCGATCACGGTGGCGGGCAACAGCACCCCGGCCAGCGACGGCTCGCGCGAGATATCGGCATTGGCCAGCAGGATCGGGAAGCCGATCGCGTCCATGAAACCGCGCAGCACCTCCGGCCCGGCGTCGAATTCGTGGTTGCCCCCGGCCACCGCGTCGTAGCCCAGCGCGTTCATC
>JACZTQ010000397.1 GCA_022573605.1 Pseudomonadota bacterium
ATGTTGGGTCAGCCGGCCAATTCGGCCGGCCGGCCGCCGGATGCGGCGCGCCGATCAGATGTCCCGCCCGGGGGGCGCCCCCGGGCAGCGCCCGACCCGCCCCACCCCGGTCCATGGTGGCGGGCGCCGCCCTTGTCTCTCTGCTCCGGCGATCCCGCCCTGCGTGCTTACCTCCGCGCGAACGGCGGCTCGCCGAAGCGCACCACCGGGGTCGGGCGGCCCTCCAGCGCGACCTCGCGGAAGTGCTCCATGATCGCCGCCGTCGGGGCAAACAGGTCGTGGCCCAGCGCCGGGAGGTAGAGCGAGAACACCGCGGACCCGGAGGTGTCGCGCGCCGCCAGGTCGCGGTTCGCGCCCCGGCCCCGGCCGGCGAAAAGGTCGGTCAGCGGAATGCGGTGCAACTCGGCGATCTCGTCCGGCGCCGGGCGCGGCTCCGCCGCCGGCCCGAGCCAGACCACGAACGGCGTGACCAGGTAGCCCGAGCGCGTCGGCAGGTCGTCGAGCACGCCGAGGACCTGCTCCGGGTCCGCCTCGATGCCCAGTTCCTCGTGCAACTCGCGCCGGGCGGCGGCCAGTGCGTTCTCGCCGGGGTCGAGCTTGCCGCCGGGCAGGGCGTATTGCCCGGCATGGGCGTTCAGGCGCGGCGCCCGCAGGGTCAACAGGAAGGCGGTGGCGCCGTCCGCCCCCGATTCCAGCACCGAAGGCGCCAGCACCACCGACACCGCCGCCGGGCGCAGGCCCTCCGCCGCCACCGCGCGGCGGCTGTAGGCGGCGAGGTTCGACCGGATGTGCTCGCGCGTCGCTTGGCCGTAGGGCCAGGGATTCTTGCTCATACCCTCCATTGCCCTGAAGCGATGCCGCCGGTCCAGTCTTTCCGCCCCCCCCCGGCCGGACCCACGAAACCCGTTTGCAGCCGGGCGCGGAACGTGTCTTGATCGGGCGATGCGCTCCGCACCCGCCCAGCCGCCGCCATCGACACCGCTCCGGCGCTGCATCTCACCGGCTTGGCGATGACCGGGCGGGGCCAGGCGGATCTCTTTCTGCGCGCCATCCTGATCAACCTGGCGGGAATCTTCCTGCTCGACCTGATGGGGCTGATCATCAAGCACCTGTCGGGCAATTACGGCGCGGCCGAGCTCTCGGCCTACCGCAACCTGTTCGGCATGGTGCCGAGCCTGGCCTTCCTCTGGCTCTCGGCCCGCTGGCGGGAAGGCGGCCGCCGCCTGCGCCTCCGGCAATGGAAGCTGGCCTGGCTGCGCGGCGGTTTCGTGGCCCTGGCGCAGTTCCTGTTCTACCTGTCGCTGGCGCGGATGGAATTCGCCACCACCTCGACCATCGTGTTCGCGATGGCGCTGTTCATCACCGCCTTCTCGGCGGCGCTGCTGGGCGAGCGGGTCGGCGGCTTCCGCTGGTCGGCGGTGGTGGTCGGCTTTGTCGGCGTGGTGATGGTGATGGGGCCGGGCTCGGACAGCTTCAGCGCCGACGCCCTGCTGCCGCTGGGCGCGGCGATCCTCTACGCCCTGACCAGCGTCACCGCGCGGATGTTCGACGACGACGTGCCGACCCCGCTGATGAATATCTACGCCAACATCTCGGCCGCCGCCGGGGCCGTTGCGCTGACCCTGGCGACGGGGGGCTTCACGCCGGTCGCGTCGGCCACCGATCTGGCCTGGATCTTCGTCATGGGCGCGCTGGGCGGCTCCGGCGTGCTCGCCCTGATCGTCTCGTTCCGGATGACCGAGCCGAGCAACCTCGCGCCCTTCAACTATTTCGGCATCCCGTTCGCCTTCGTGCTCGGCTGGCTGTTCTTCGGCGAGGCCCCGGTCGGCCGGCTGTTCCCCGGCGCCCTGTTGATCCTCGCCGGCGGGCTGCTGATCGTCTGGCGCGAGCGGCGGCTGCGGCGGGGCGGGTGGACGGGTTCAGATCGGTGAACGCCGGATGTCAGCCGGTGCTCCGCCAACGCCATTAACCTGATTTCACGCGTGAAATGGGGGTTAAAATATTGATTTTATGGGAATTTCTTCGAGTGTTCCATTTTGGGACAATACCAATATGCAAGGGTGGGTCGTCCCGACCCGCCATGAATGGGGAAGCAATCGAGATGGTGGGTTCAGAGAACCCACCCTACGTGCTGGCCGTGGTCCGCGCCGTGTGGACCGCTCCAGCCGACAGGGTTAGGCTGGTCCACGGGCGGGCAAATTTGCAAAGGGGTACCGGCGTGGCGAAGAAGCAAGACATGACGGACCCGATGGCCGAAGCCCGCCGCCGTATCGCCGAGGCCCAGGAGGCCGGCGGCACCGACCTCAACCTCCGCCGCCTCGGCCTCACCGCCCTGCCACCGGAGATCGCCGCCCTCACCGCGCTGAAATATCCCCCGCTCATCGGCAACCATTTTCCGG
>JACZTQ010000398.1 GCA_022573605.1 Pseudomonadota bacterium
GCCATCACCGCCGCGATCGGGCGTTTTTCGGTGACGGTCAAGCCGCCGTCGGCGGTCTCCGGCGCAAGATCTGGCGAACCGGCGGGTGCGGCCTCGATCAGCCGGGCCATTTCCCTCACGGTGGTGAGGTTCATCAGCGCGCGTTCCGGCAACGGCCTGCCGAAGGCCTTCTCCACCGCCATGAATACCCGCACGCCGGACAGCGAATCGCCGCCGATGGCAAAGAAATTGTCGTCCGGCCCCCACCTGCGCCAGACCCAGTTCCTCCGCCCAGACCCGCGCGATCCGCGCCTCCAGATCACTCGCCGGGCCGGTGGCCGCATCCTCGGCCGCCGGCATCTCCGTGAGTGCCAGCCGGTCGATCTTGCCGACCGCGTTGCGCGGGAGTTGATCGACGAACAGCACCCTTTGCGGCACCTTGAACGCCGCCAGGCGCTCGGCCACGAAATTCCGGAGATCGTCCTCGGTGGCCGAGGCCGAGGGTTTCAGGACCACGGCAACGGCGATGTCCTCGCCCAACGTGCGGTGCTTGACCGCGAACGACGCCACCTCGGCGACTGCCTGGTGGGTCAGCAGGACATCATCAACCTCCTGCGGGTTCACCTTTTCGCCGCCGCGGTTGATCATCTGCTTCAGCCGGCCCTTCAGGAACAGGTAACCATCCTCGTCAAGATAGCCGGTGTCGCCGGTCAGGAACCAGCCGTCACGGAACGAATGGGCGGTGGCCTCCGGGTCGTCCTCGTAGCCCGCGACGATGTTGTCGCCGCGCAACGCCAGTTCGCCAACTTCGCCGGCTCCCAGCGCCGCTCCGCCGGGGCCGAGGATGCGGAGCTCCGGGCCGCAGGACTGCCCGACCGAGCCGGGCTTGCGCACCGCCGGGGGCAGCAGCGTGGCGGTAATCAGCGGCGCGGCCTCGGTCATCCCGAAGGACTGGATCACCGGCACGCCGAACAGGGTCTCGATCTCCGCCATCAGTTGCGGCGCCAGGGCCGCGGCCCCCGAGCGGATCAGGCGCAGCGAGGTCCGCCGGGTGGTGACCGGGTATTTCCCGGCGTGAAACACCAGCTCATGCAGCGCCGCGGGGACGCCCATGAACCAGGTCGGTTCCTTGGCCTCGACCAGCCGGTAGAACTCGGCCGGGTCGAAGCCCGTGGTGTAGATCACGGTGCCGCCGGCGGCCAGCGGCGTCATCAGCAGGGAGGTGAGGCCGCTGATATGGAACTGCTCCCACATGCACAGGCACCGGTCCGCGGGCCGGAGCGCCATCGAGCGGCAGGTGTAGCTGGCGGAGGCGCAGAGGTTGCGGTGGGTCAGCGGCACTTTTTTTGCCCGCCCGGTCGATCCCGAGGTCAGCAGGATCGCGGCAACATCGCCCGGTTCGGGCCGCGTGGTCTCGCCGCCGCCGCCCGGCGCCGGGGCAGCGCAATGGGCAGCGCTCGACAATGCCAGCCCGCCGTCGCCCGACAACTCGAACACCTTGATGCCCATCCCCGCCGCCACCGAGCGCGCCACCGTGTCAGTGCCGGCGAGAACAATCAGGAAGCCGGCCCGGACCGCCTCGAAATGCGCGCGGAATTCCTCGCCACGGCAGGCCGGATTGAACGGAACCGCGATCGCGGTCACGCTGACGCCGAGCAGCGCCAGCGCCATCTCGACGCCGTTCGGCAGCACGATCGCAACCCGTGAGCCGCGCTGGACACCATGAGCCGTCAACGACGCGCCGAGACCCCGGACCTTGGCGGCGACATCGCGGTAGGACAGCTTCAGATCGCCGATGCCC
Source organism: Pseudomonadota bacterium (assembly GCA_022573605.1). Classification (GTDB taxonomy): domain Bacteria; phylum Pseudomonadota; class Alphaproteobacteria; order Rhodobacterales; family Rhodobacteraceae; genus Thermohalobaculum. The sequence goes on from JACZTQ010000398.1 coordinate 1,781, forward strand.
TCGAAAGCGATGGACTCGCCCCGGCGCTCCGCCTGGCGCTCGACCAAGTCGAGAATGTCCCGATACCGGTAGGCACTCGTTCTGCCGCCTGTATCCACCCGGTCCCCGCCGAATCTCGATGTTCGGAACTCCGCACCCTTCCGGCTCCCCCGGCAGGCGCCGCGAAACAATAGGGGGGCGGATGCGATTCGCAAATCACATTCGGTGGGCCGAACCGGCTCAGCCGAGATCGGCCAGCCGGGCCAGCGCCGCGTCCAGTTTTTCGCGCCCCGCCTGCGCCGCCGTCAGCCGTTCGCGCTGCTCGGCGACGACCTGCTCGGGCGCCCGGGCGAGGAACTTCTCGTTGGCGAGCTTGCCCTGCAAGCTATTGATTTCCTTGCCCAGTTTAGCCACCGCTTGGTCGAGCCGGGCCTGCTCGGCGGCGATGTCGATGACCCCGGCCAGGGGCAGGTTGATGGCGCAATCCTCCATCGCCAGCGTCACCGAGCCCCCGGGGGCCTGATCGGCCAGGGTGATCTCGCTCAACCGCGCCAGACGCCGGATCAGCGCGCCGTTGCGGGCCAGCCGCCCGGCGACCGCCGCGCCGGCCCCGGTCAGCACCATCGGCATGCGCGCCCC
>JACZTQ010000081.1 GCA_022573605.1 Pseudomonadota bacterium
ACTCCACCCAGCCCCGGGCGCCCGGCCTGCCGACCCCGGAGGAGCGGGCGGCGCGCGCCACGCTGGTGGAAATCGAGAAGATGGCGCGCAAGCTCGACCTGCTGTCGCTGACCGAGCGCACCTGCAAATGGCCGATCGGCGACCCGACCGAGGAGAGCTTCCACTTCTGCGGCCTGCCCTCGACGCCTGGAAAGCCCTATTGCGAGCACCACGTCGCGGTCGCCTTCCAGCCCATGTCGACCCGCCGCGACCGGGCCCGGGCCGGGCGCTAGGAGGCGAGAAGGATCGACGCGGGGTAGAAACACCCGCGTTGAGCCCTCGGATCGGGGTTGTTCACCAGACGGCGACAAAGCGCCTGTATCTGTAGAGACCGGCCACAAGGATGCGAGAAAGCTGACCCGGATGATCCGCTACAACCTCAAATGCGCCCGCGCCCACGAGTTCGAGACCTGGTTCCGGTCCTCCGCCGCTTACGACGAGCAGCGCCGGGCCGGGCAGGTGGGGTGCGCGGTGTGCGGCTCGACCGAGGTCGAGAAGGCGGTGATGGCCCCGGCGCTTAAGGGCGAGCGCCCGGAGCCCGGCCTGACCACGCCGGCCTCGCCGGCCGAGGCGGTGCTGAGCGAGATGCGCCGCAAAGTCGAGGCCAGCTCGGACTATGTCGGGGGCGAGTTCGCCGCCGAGGCGCGCCGCATCCACGGCGGCGAGGGGGACAAGCGGGCGATCTGGGGCGAGGCCAGCCTCGCCGACGCCCGCGCCCTGAAGGACGACGGCATCCCGGTCGCCCCGATCCCCTGGATGCGCCGCACCGACGGGTGAGGGTGAGTTGCGCGCGGCGTGACGCATCCGGAACCCGGTCATTGCCGGGCTCGGCCCGTCAACCCGGTCTTCAGGGCGTCTCAAAGGGTATGTGACCGGCGGCGTATAGGTGCCCACGCGTGGACACATACCTAACATATTGAAAGATAACAGAAATCGAAAAAAGGTGATTTATGGTTAGCAAAGCGTGAATCAGATCGAACCTCGTCATTGGCGGGCCCCGGATCGTGTCCGGGGCAGGCTTTGTCTCGACCGATCCGTAGGGTGCGTGCTCGCACGCACCGTTGACGATGGCGCACCCGGATGGTGCGTGCAAGCACGCATCCTTACACGCCCCAGTCAAGCCTGCCCCCGGCTTGAACGGGGGCCGGGGCATGACGTGGGTTGGGCGGGTCGGAAAGCGCCATAGCCCGGCGGGCATGGCCGTGCATTCCGGCACGCGCCGCGTTTCGGGCGACCTCCGATCTTGACGCAATGGAGGTCGGGGCGGAGGCCAAGGTGTGACACCGTAAATCCGACGTTCAAGGTCCGATGCCCGCTACCCGGTAGCCGTCCTCGAACGTAGTGCGGGGCGCAGCCCCAAAACCGCCAAATGACGCGCCCGAGCGATGCCACTCAGTCCGTTGCCTGGAAGCTCAAACGGCTTCAATCTGGAAAACTGCGTTCGGCCGGGTTACCTTCACTATTGAAAGGCCGAATGGGAAACGTCGGTTGAGGAAATCTGGCGCAAATACCTGGGGAGGATCAGCCAAAATATGGCGCACTGGAGAGATCGGATCGGAGTGTCACTTATTCTGACAGAAGTACTCATCGGGGCTTCTGCAGGTTACCTTGCCTATACCTCCGGTATCGCAAGTGCTAATGGATCGGCCTATTTGGGCCTAGTGGCCTTGTCTATTGGCGCCACTGCTACCCTTGCGATATCGAGTGAGATAAAACGCCCAAACGCGCAAAAAGGTATAGCTATAGTAGCGCCGTGGACATTTTTACTTGGTTTTCTATTTGTATATCGCCATCCGGATCTATTGTATGCCGGTGTTCCCGTGGTAATAATAGTCAACATTATGTCGATATTATTGTATTTTAGCTTTGTTTTTGTATCAAAACGTATCCGAATGCTCCGATGGTTACTCGGTATAATACGAAAGATCTATTTTGTAGTTCGAGCATTATCTTTTGTCATAGCTTTGATGATACTGTCAATACCTATGCAAATACAGTATCGCCCAAATGCATTACTCCAAAGGGGGGCTGGATTGCTGAACGCGGCTCGAACTGACGTCTCTGTCGTATTTACAGACGGGGGCGTGAGAAAAGGATACTTTGCGGATTCCCTTGATTTTCCCCAATCGGTGAGAGACCAGCAACCGTCCAGCGGAGATTCGCCGTTTAGCGGCCCTTCCCGCGCTGAACTAAGAGGACCGCTCCTTCGCGTGTTGCCTGTCAGGGAAATTACACACACCGGTGAGGGCGTTACTGTGGCCCTCTTGGGTTTAGGACTAGCTGTTCTATACTTTGTATTGAACTTGGTGTTCCGCAAGAGGCGCAACACCCGCGAAGTTGACCAGAATGTCGCACCGCCTAACCGTAGCGCCCTATTGGAGGGTTCGTCGGAAAGGAAAATTCCTCTCATTGCGTCTTTGTTTTCTATCAAAGGCCGGATGACAAGGAGGCAATTTTGGATTTTCGAGTTAGGGATCATCGTCGCAGCCATTTTTTTGATGATAGGAGATGTTGTAGTCATCGAATTTATTCGTAGTTCAGGGAAAACTGGAGGGCCATTGTTCGGTGCAGTGCTTTTTTTATTCATCATAATTCCGATGTTTTGGGCTCAATTAGCAGTTGGGGCAAAAATATGCCATGATCGAGGCCGTACAGGCTGGTTCATGGCGTATGCTCTTATCCCAGTCATAGGAACGTTGTGGGTTTTATTTGACTTGGGCTTTCTCAAAGGAACCTGCGGACGGAATGACTACGGGCCGGATTCATTGCAACGGACATCGTTCGAAACGCCCGCGTAATTGTTTCGCACGCATATCGGAACCTGTCATTATTGTCACGCCTTTGGGGAATAGTGTTTAAAATTATCCGCGCGTGATGGTTCGCATAAATTCTTCGTGGTGTTTAGGCGCTGACCCGTTAGCTCGACGGGCATGGTCGCTCATTCCCGTACGTGCCGCGCTTTGTACAGAGCCCAACGGGGTTCAGGGTTTTGCCGCCGCCCTGAGCATATCTTTTATGGCCGCGTTCTTGGCGATATCCAGGGCGGTTCTCCCGTCTTTGAGCCGCAGCTCCGTATTGGCGCCGTTTGCCAGCAGTGCTTCGACGATCTCGCCATGACCTTGCAGTGAGGCGAAGAAAAGGGCGGTTGCGCCATTGTTGGTTTGTACATCGATTGCTGCGCCCTTTGCCAGCAGCGCTTCGACGATCGCGCCATGACCATACGCTGAGGCCATGATGAAGGCGGTTGCACCGTTGTTGGCTTCTACATCGATCGCCGCGCCCTTTGCCAACAGCGCTTCGACGATCGCGCCATGACCTTTCTGTGAGGCCATGATAAGCGCGGTGTCACCTTTGTAGGCCTGCACATCTACTGCCGCGCCCTTTGCCAGCAGCGCATCGACGATCGCGCCATGACCATTCTGCGAGGCCGCGATCAGGGCGGTTGCACCGTTCTTGCGCTGCACATCGATGTCCGCACCCTTTGCCAGCAGCGCTTCGACGATTGCGCCATGACCTTGCATCGAAGCAATGAAAAGGGCGGTAAAGCCATTGGCATCCGGATGATCGATATCGACACCACCTGCCAGCAGGCGTTCCACTGTGGCTGCGTCACCTGAACGCGCGGCTTTGATTAACTGGCTGTCGGCGTCGGCGGCGAAGGCACCGGCCGGCGCCGCGAAAATCACCGCGAGGACCACGACAGGCAACACCAGCGCCTGGACACACCGGCAAAACTTCCCTGCGAACGCTTGCAACATATTCTTCTCCCGCCTCGACGCTCACGTAAAAGAAGCTGACCGGGCCCCCGGGGTTTGCGACTCCCCGCCGATGCCGGAACAGGCAGCGCCACCGAAGCGCTGCCGATTGGCGCGACTATACGGGCGAAGGCCGGAGTTGCGCAATTTGAAACCGGTGCAACCGCCGATGACCAAGGCCGCTGCCGCCGCCCGCCACGCACCGTCCCTTGCACCGCCGCTGGCGGGGCGATATAGGGAGGCGCCCGCTTGCAACCCCTTTGACCGCCCCGTGTCCGCCCCTGCGCCTGGAGCCTTTCATGCCCCGCCTCGTGATGAAATTCGGCGGTACCTCGGTGGCGGATCTCGACCGCATCCGCAGTGCGGCCGAAAAGGTCCGGCGCGAGGTCGAGCGCGGCTACGACGTCGCCGTGGTGGTCTCCGCCCGGGCCGGCGAGACCGACGAACTGGCCGGCCGGGTGCGCGCGACCTCGACCCTCTACGATGCCCGCGAATACGACACCGTGGTCGCCGCCGGCGAGCAGGTCGCCAGCGGGCTGATGGCGCTGACCTTGCAGGAGATCGGGGTGCCGGCGCGCTCGTGGCAGGGCTGGCAGATCCCGATCCACACCACCGGCGCCCACGGGGCGGCGCGGATTTTGGAGATCGAGACGCAAGAGATGGTCCGCAAGTTCGGCGAGGGGCTGCACGCCGTGGTCTCGGGCTTTCAGGGCATCGGCCCGGACGGGCGCATCTCGACCCTGGGCCGCGGCGGCTCGGACACTTCCGCCGTGGCGCTGGCCGCCGCCCTGGGGGCCGAGCGCTGCGATATCTATACCGATGTCGACGGCATCTACACCGCCGACCCGCGCATCGAGCGCCGCGCCCGCAAGCTCGACAAGATCGCCTACGAGGAGATGCTTGAACTGGCCTCGCTGGGCGCCAGGGTGCTGCAAACCCGCGCGGTCGAGCTGGCGATGCGCTACAAGGTGCGCCTGCAAGTGCTCTCCAGCTTCGGCGACCAGCCCGGAACCCTGGTCTGTGACGAGGAGGAAATCGTGGAACAGAACGTCGTCAGCGGTGTCGCCCATGTGCGCGACGAGGCCAAGATCACCCTGCTCAAGGTGCCCGACCGGCCCGGCGTCGCCGCCGCCATCTTCGGCCCGCTGGCCGATCACGGCGTCAATGTCGACATGATCGTCCAGAACATCGGCGCCGACGGCATGACCGACATGACCTTCTCGTGTCCCACCGACGAGGTCGCCCGGGCCCGCGCCGCGCTGGAGGCGGCGCAGGGGGCCCTGCGCTACCGCGAGCTGGTGGTCGATGACGAGGTGGCCAAGATCTCGGTCGTCGGCATCGGCATGCGCAGCCATTCCGGGGTGGCCCGGACGATGTTCTCGGCCCTGGCCGCCGAGGGCATCAACATCAAGGTGATCACCACCTCGGAGATCAAGGTCAGCGTGCTGATCGACCGGAAATACATGGAGCTCGCGGTCCAGGCGCTGCACCAGACCTTCGGTCTCGCCGACGATTGAGGCCGGGCCGCCCGAGGGCCGCCGGGCGTTTTCGAGGGCCTGAATTCAGGGTTGGGGATTGTAGACAGGGGAGGCCCAGGGAATGCCCGCCGACAAGGGTGGATCGCGAGCCTTGCTGCGCGCGCTCCGGTCCGTCATGGCCGGGGCCGGCGACGGCCAGCAGCGGCTCGACCAGGTGGTGCGCCTGGTGGCCAACAACATGGTCGCCGAGGTCTGCTCGATCTATCTCAAGCGCGACGAGCGCACCCTGGAGCTGTGCGCCACCAAGGGTCTGCGCCAGGACGCGGTGCACTCGGCCCGGCTGCGGGTCGGCCAGGGCCTGGTCGGGCGCATCGCCGAGCGCGCCGAGCCGTTCGTCACCGACGACGCCCAGACCGCGCCGGGCTTCCGCTACCTGCCCGAGACCGGCGAGGAAATCTACCACTCCTTCGTCGGCGTGCCGATCCAGCGCCTGGGCGAGGTGATGGGGGTGCTGGTGGTCCAGAACCGGACCCGGCGCCACTACCACGAAGACGAGGTCGAGGCGCTGGAGATCGTCGCCATGGTGATCTCGGAGATGACCGAGGCCGGCGCCTTTCTCGGCTCCGAAGGCACCGCCACCGGGCTCGGCCGCCGGGTCGGGCCGCTGGTGTTCGAGGGCACCGCCGCCTGCGACGGGGTGGCCGAGGGCGTGGTGCATCTGCACGAGCCGCGCCTGGTGGTGTTCGACCCCATCGCCGACGACGCCGCCACCGAGCGCAAGCGTCTGGCCGAGGCGATGGAGGCGATGCGGGTCGATGTCGACCGGCTGGTCGAGGGCAACGGGCTGGGCGGCAGCGGCGAGCATCGCGAGATCTTCGAGGCCTACCGCATGTTCGCCCACGACAAGGGCTGGCGGCGGCGTCTCGACGAGGCGATCGAGTCCGGGCTGGCCGCCGAGGTGGCGGTCGAGAAGGTCCAGTCGGACGCCCGCGCCCGGATGGAGCGGGTCGCCGACCCCTACCTGCGCGAGCGGCTGCACGACCTCGACGACCTGGCCCACCGGCTGCTGCGCCACCTGGTCGGCGGCGGCGACCCGCAGGCGCCGGAGTTGCCGCCCAACGCGGTGCTGATCGCCCGCAACATCGGCCCCGGCGAGTTGATGGACCATGCCGGCAAGATCGTCGCCCTGGTGCTCGAGGAGGGCTCGCTGACCAGCCATGCGACCATCGTGGCGCGCGCGTTGGCGCTGCCGATGGTGGTGCAGGCCGAGCGCATCACCCGCGACGCCAATCCCGGCGACCGCATCGTCGTCGATGGCGACATCGCCCGGATCGACCTGCGTCCCGAGGGCGGCATCCTCGATGCCTTCCGCGAGAAGGTGGCGCTGGCCGAACAGGCGCGCGAGATCTACCGCACTCTGCGCGACAAGCCGGCGACCACGCGCGACGGCGTCACCGTGCGCCTGAAGATGAACGCCGGCGTGCTCGCCGACCTGCCCTCGATCGACGCCAGCGGCGCCGAGGGGGTCGGGCTCTACCGCACCGAGCTGCAATTCATGATCCGGCGCAACCTGCCCGGCCGCGAGGCCCAGGCGGCGGTCTATTCGCGGGTGCTCGACGCGGCCGAGGGGCGCGAGGTGATGTTCCGCACCCTGGATATCGGCTCGGACAAGATCCTGCCCTACATGCGCCGCGAGAAGGAGCCCAACCCGGCGCTGGGCTGGCGCGCGATCCGGGTCGGGCTCGACCGGCCGAAGCTGCTCCGGATGCAGATCCAGTCGCTGGTCCGGGGCGCCAAGGGGCGGCCCCTGAGCATCATGTTCCCGATGGCCGCCGAGGCCGATGAATACCGCGAGGCGCGGGGCATGGTCGAGGGCGAGGTGGCGCGGCTGGCGGCGCTGGGCCACCCCCGACCCGAGAGCCTGAAGATCGGCTTCATGCTGGAGACCCCGTCGCTGGTCTACGCCGCCGACCGGCTGTTCGAGGAGACCGATTTCGTCTCGGTCGGGGGCAACGACCTGATGCAGTTCTTCTTCGCCGCCGACCGCGAGAACGAGCGGGTGCGCAAGCGCTACGATGTCTTGAACTTCTCGTTCCTGCGGCTGCTGCGCCAGATCGTCGAGCGTTGCGACAGGTTGGGCACGGCGCTGTCGTTCTGCGGCGAGGCGGCGGGCCGGCCGCTGGAGGCGCTGGTGCTGGCGGCGATCGGGTTTCGCGAGCTCAGCATGCGCCCGGCGGCAATCGGCCCGGTCAAGCGGGCGCTGCTGGCGGCCGATCTGGGCGAGGCAAGCGCCGCCATGGAGCGCGCCGACCAGGCCGGCGCCACCTCGGCCCGGGCCGGCCTGCTTGCCTGGGCGGAAAGCCGGGGGTTGCCGGTCTGAACGGGCGGCGGGGATGGTGTACAGTTATCGTTCACGCCGCCGTAACGATGCCGGGGCCATAGTGCCGGGATGCAGCCCGGTGTCATCCGAATCCTCCTCGCCCGTCTCAGCCCGCCCCTGCTCGACCTGGTGTTGGCCGGTCTGTTGCTCGCGGCCCTCGCGGCGTTGGCCCTGGCGGGGCCGGCCATCGCCGGTGAGGCCGGGCCGAAGGTTCCTCCGGTGCCGTGGCAGTATCTGCCGGCGGACGGCGGGGAAGCCGGCTTGCCGCAATCCCCGGCGGGTTTGCGGGGCCTGACGGCGTTCGAACTTGTGGTTCGGGAGGCCGATGACGGTGTGCGCTGGCACGGCCTGTTCTTCCGCGCCGGGGACGGGCTGCGGATCGGCGCGGAGGGCAGCTTCAACCCCGCTTCCGGTGGTCTGCGGGCGATTTTCGCGCTCAAGCTGGATTTCTGACCAAAAGCACGGCTGTTCTTGCCGCAGGCGCGGTTTTCCGGTGGATTCGCCAAGGCTTTTGGCGTATGTGGTAAGAAAATATGACCGCATAAACCAGAAAGGGCTACCCTGATGGAAATGCCCGTTCCCGACCGCATGATCATCGACCAGAAGGCGACGCTGGTCGCCCGGCTGGTGCAAGCCCTGGGCGCGGACGGGGTGATCCACGCCGCCGAGGAGCTGCGCGCCTATGAATGCGACGCCCTGACCGCCTATCGCTGCCCGCCGCTGGCGGTGGTGCTGCCGCGCACCACGGCGGAGGTGGTGGCGGCGATCCGGGTCTGCGCCGACATGGGGGCGCCGATCGTGCCGCGCGGCGCCGGCACCTCGCTGTCGGGCGGCTCGCTGCCGACCGCCGACAGCGTGATCCTGGGCGTGTCGCGGATGAACCAGGTGCTGGAGATCGACACCGCGAACCGCTTCATCCGGGTCCAGGCCGGCATCACCAACCTCGCGGTCACCGGGGCGGTCGAGGCGCAAGGGTTCTTCTACGCCCCCGACCCGTCGAGCCAGTTGGCCTGCGCCATCGCCGGCAACATCGCGATGAATTCGGGCGGCGCGCACTGCCTGAAATACGGCGTCACCACCAACAACCTGCTGGGGGTGACGCTGGTCACCGCCGCGGGCGAGGTGGTCGAGATCGGCGGCGCGCACCTCGATCCGGCGGGCTATGACCTGCTCGGCGTGATCTGCGGCTCCGAGGGCCAGCTTGGCATCGTCACCGAGGCGACGCTGCGCATACTGGCCTCGCCCGAGGGCGCCCGGCCGGTGCTGATAGGGTTTGCCTCCAGCGAGGTGGCGGGGGCCTGTGTCGCCGACATCATCCGCTCGGGGGTGATCCCGGTCGCCATCGAGTTCATGGACAAGCTCTGCATCCACGCCACCGAGGCCCATGCCAAGGCGGGCTATCCGATGGATGTCGAGGCGCTGCTGATCGTCGAGGCCGAGGGCTCCGAGGCGGAGATCGAGGAGCAGCTTGCCTGCATCAAGGAGGTCGCCAACCGGCACAATCCGATGGTGCTGCGCGAGTCCACCTCGGAGGCGGAATCGGCGGCGATCTGGCTCGGGCGCAAATCCGCCTTTGGCGCCATGGGGCAACTTGGCGACTACATTTGCCTCGACGGCGTGGTGCCGGTCAGCGCGCTGCCCGAGGTGCTGCGCGGCACGGCCGAGCTGGCGGCAAGCTACGGCCTCCGGGTCGCCAACGTGTTCCACGCCGGCGACGGCAACATGCACCCGCTGATCATCTTCGACGCCAACCGGCCGGGCGAGTTGGAGCAGGCCGAGGCGCTGGGCGCCGATATCCTGCGCCTCTGCGTCGATGTCGGCGGCTGTCTCAGCGGCGAGCACGGGGTGGGCGTGGAGAAGCGCGAGCTGATGGGGCACCAGTTCAACGCCGCCGACCTGGTCCAGCAGATGGAGGTGAAGGACGTGTTCGACCCTGGCTGGCTGCTGAACCCGGCCAAGGTGTTCCCGCTGGCGGCCTCGGAGAGCCGTCGCGGTGGCTGAGGCCACCTCCTCCCCACGCCCCGGCCTTGAGTCGAGGCCTCGACGGATTGTGAAAAGCGGGTCGAGGTCCCGGATCAAGCCCGGGACATTGCGGACTTTGCTGTGGAGTTGCACGCCATGACCGTGCTGACCCCGCGCGACGAGGCCGACCTGGCCGAGGCCGTGGCGGAGGCGGCGGGCGCCGGCACACCATTGGAGATTCGCGGCGGCGGCAGCCGGGCCGGGCTCGGGCGCCCGGTGCAGGCGGAGGCGACGCTCAGCACCGCCGGGCTCTCCGGCATCACCCTCTACGAGCCCGGCGCGCTGACCCTGGTGGTCAAGGCGGGCACCAAGGTGGCCGAGATCGAGGCGGCGCTGGTGGCGGAAGGCCAGATGCTGCCGTTCGAGCCGATGGATCACCGGGCGCTGCTGGGCACGGAGGGCGAGCCGACCATCGGCGGCGTGGTCGCCTGCGGCGTCTCCGGCCCGCGCCGCATCCAGGCCGGGGCCTGCCGCGATGCCATGCTCGGCGTGCGTTTTGTCAACGGGCGCGGCGAGGCGATAAAAAGTGGCGGCCGGGTGATGAAGAACGTCACCGGCTACGACCTGGTCAAGCTGATCTGCGGCAGCTACGGCACCCTGGGGGTGCTGAGCGAGATCAGCTTCAAGGTGCTGCCGAAGCCGGAGGCCGAGGCGACGCTGGTTCGTGAAGGCCTTGGCGCGGCCGCCGGGGTCGCGGCGCTGAACCTGGCATTGGGCTCGCCGTTCGGGATCACCGGTGCGGCCCATCTGGGTGGCGGTGCGGGTGGGCGCACCCTGCTGCGGATCGAGGGGCTGACCGGATCGGTCGGCTATCGCACCGGACAGTTGCTCGGCCGGCTCGGGACCGGCTGGGAGGCCGTCAGCGGCGCCGAGAGCGCGGCGTTGTGGCGCGAGGTCCGCGATGTCGCCCGGTTCGCCGGGCGCGATGGCGCGGTCTGGCGGGTCTCGGTCAAGCCGGCCGACGGGCCGGTCCTCAGCGAAAACCTCTCGACGGCGGGCCTCGACCATGCCGCCCTCTACGACTGGGGCGGTGGGCTGATCTGGCTCTCGACCGCCGAGACCGGAGACGCCGGCGCCGGGCCGATCCGCCGCCAGACCGCGGCGCTCGGCGGCCACGCCACCCTTGTCCGCGCCTCGGCTGCGACCCGCGCGGCGGTTGAGGTGTTCGAGCCCGAGCCCGCGACCCTGGCCCGCATCGCTGCCGGGCTGCGGGCCAAGTTCGACCCCGCCGGCATTCTCAACCCGGGCCGGATGAGGGGCTGAGGAGCATGCAAACCAGTTTCACCGAGGAACAGCTCAAGGACCCCGGCATCGCCCGGGCCAACGAGATCCTGCGCGCCTGCGTCCATTGCGGGTTCTGCAACGCGACCTGCCCGAGCTACGTCGTGCTGGGCGACGAGCTCGACAGCCCGCGCGGGCGCATCTACC
>JACZTQ010000399.1 GCA_022573605.1 Pseudomonadota bacterium
GCGCGGCGCAGGATCTCCCAGGCGATCAGCGAGACCTCGCCGCAGGACATCCCCGCCATCACCGTCTCGCGGCGGACCTTCACCACCGCCGGGTGGCCCTGGCGGGCGCTCTTCATCAGGCAGGCGGCGTACTCCGACTCGATGATGACGAAGCGCGGATGCCCGGGTTCGCGGGCGAATTCGGTACCGGGGTCGGCAGCCATCCACATCCTTGCGGCCAGCGCCGCCGCCAGCCCGCCGACGCCGGCCTGCACGAAGACATGGCTGATCGGCCCGCCCCCCTGAGACGCGTTCTGCTCCAGCACCTCGTCGGCCATGGTCGCGTAACCCGCCATCACTTGGCGCGGGATGTCGAGATAGCCGTCATAGGAGGTGTCGGAGACCACGAACCAGCCGTTCTCGGCCGCCTCGCGGGCGCAGGTGCGCACCGAGTCGTCGTAGTCGCCGCCAGTCCGCACCACTTCGGCCCCGAGATCCTCGATCGCCCGGGCGCGCGGGTCCGAGACCTTGGCATGGATGTAGACCCGGCAGCGGCAGCCCGCCTGGCGCGCCCCCCAGGCGATCGCGCGGCCATGGTTGCCGTCGGTCGCGGTGGTGACGGTGATCGCGCCGGCCGGCTCGCGGCCGTGGCCGGCGCGGATATCGGCCATGCTCAGCCCGAGCTTGTCGGAGAGCAGCCGGAGCACTGCATAAGATCCCCCCAGTGCCTTGAAGGAGCCCAGCCCGAAGCGCCCGCTCTCGTCCTTGTAGAGCACCGCCTCCAGCCCCAGCGCCCCGGCCAGCCGGTCGAGACGGCGCAAGGGCGTCGGCGCATAGCCCGGCCATTGGCGGATCTCGGCCACTGCCCGGTCGCCCAGGGCGCGGGGGAACAGCGCCTCCAGCCGCTGCGGGTAGGGGCCGGGCAGAGCGGTGTTGCGCACATGGGCGAGGATCTTCGGCGGCTGGCGGAAATGCGAAAGCGGCATGGGCGGGAGCTCCTTTCAATCAATGCCTCCTGCCTAGGACGGCTGGGAGCGGTGGTCCACCCCGATGGCAAGAAGTTGATCGCCGGTGTTTGCGGTATCTGGCGAGGAGGGCGGACAAGCATGTCCGCCCTGCCGGGGTTCTGCCGGGGGTTCTGCCGGGGGTTCTGCCGGGGGTCAGCCGAGCTCGAAGCTGGTGATCCCGAAGATGCGATCCAGCGGCAATGCGGGCGCCGGGCCGCGATACATCCGGGCGGTCTCGAAGACCGGGCTGAGCCCGTGGCGTTCGGCCAGCCGCAGGGCGGCGGCGTTGGGTTCGGGCGGATCGAGGAACACCGGCCCCGCCGGGGCCCGCGCCGCCAGCGCCCGGAACAGCGTTTCCGCATCGGCCTCGGAGGCGGCGAACAGCGGGCCGATCTTGGCGCCCTCGCGGCAGGGCCTGAGCACCCCGTAGCCGGTGATGCCGCCGTCCTCGACCAGCGCCCGGACCAGATGCCCCGGCGCGCCGAGCCAGGCGGCGAGGAAACGGGCGCGCGGGGCCGGGAAGAACGCACCGTCGAGCCGGATGATCGCGCCTGGATCATCGGGGGTGACGAGCCGCGGGTCGTCCGGCGCCTCGACCGCGACCACCCCGCCAAAGCGGATGTTGCGATGGGCCAGCACGAAACCCGATTTGGCATAGCTCGCCTGCTGATCGACCACCCCGTCGAGGCCGACGACGCGGCCCTCCAGCCGCGCCATGCCGGCGCGCCAGAGGGCTAGCCCGTGTCCCTGGCCGCGATGCTCGGGCAGGCAGATGTAGAAGCCGAGAAACCCGAAGCCGGTTCCGTAGCGGATCACCGAAATCGAGGCCACCGGCCGGTCCCCGAGCCAGCCCATCAGGAAGCCGTCCGCGTCCTCGGCCCGGAACGGCCCGGCATCGGCGAGGCCGGGGTTCCAGCCCTCGGCGGCGGCCCAGGCGATGGCGGTGGCGACATCGGCTTGCGTCATGGGGCGGATTTGCAGGGGCATGGGGGGCTCCCGTGGCAGGCCGGCTCGTGGTCCAAGGTGCCCGATATAGCGCGGCTTCACCAGCGGGATGGGCTGCCGGAGAGCTGCTGGGCGTGGATTTCACGCGTGAAATGGGTATTAAGTCATTGTTTTTGCGTGATATTCGTCGAGTGTGCCAAAATGGGACAGTTTTTGCCGCCTTGGCCAGGGCCGCGCAGGGGTGCGTGGATTCCAGAACGAAGTGCAACACCCCTCGACCGGTGTGACACCGGTTGGTTGACGAGACCGAAGGAGTGTTGCCATGGGATGCTACCGCCATCTGACGCGTGACGACAGGGAAGAGATCGCTGCGCTGCGTGCCGCCGGGCACTCGATGCGGGCGGTCGCCGCGACAGTCGGCAAAGCGCCATCATCGATCAGCCG
>JACZTQ010000400.1 GCA_022573605.1 Pseudomonadota bacterium
GCAAATGGCGCCACCTGCGCCGCGCTGGAAACGAGGCGGCGGCGGCGGCGATTTCGCCCCCCTCTCCCTCTGGGAGAGGGGTCGGGGGAGAGGCGCGCGGCGTCAGCCGCGCGGGGGGCAGGCCGGATCGAAGGCCCAGCGCAATCACCTGCATCTCCCCAACAGCAAACCGCCGCCCGGCAAGGGCGGCGGTAAATCTCGAAACTCCGTACCGCCTCAGGCGCCCCAGATATAGACGGCGCTGAACAGGAACAGCCAGACCACGTCGACGAAGTGCCAGTACCAGGCCGCCGCCTCGAAGCCGATGTGCTGATCCGGCGCGAAATGGCCCTTGGCCGAGCGCAGCAGGCAGACGGTCAGGAAGATCGTGCCGATGATCACATGGAAGCCGTGGAACCCGGTCGCCATGAAGAAGGTCGAGCCGTAGATGCCGCCGCTGAAGGCGAACTCGGCGTGGCTGTACTCGTAGGCCTGGAAGATGGTGAACAGCGCCCCCAGCGCCACCGTGGCGATCAGCCCCCAGATCAGCATCGGGCGCTTGCCCTCGATCAGCGCGTGGTGGGCCCAGGTCACGGTGCAGCCCGACAGCAGCAGCACCAGGGTGTTGATCAGCGGCAGGTCCCAGGCGTCGAACGGGATCACGCCGGCCGGCGGCCAGCTCGCCGCCAGCACCTCGGTGCCGTCGATCGCCCCCATCGGGAAGATCGCGTGCTTGAAGAAGGTCCAGAACCAGGCCGAGAAGAACATCACCTCGGAGATGATGAACAGGATGAAGCCCATCCGGATGCCGATCCGCACCACCGGGGTGTGGTCGCCGGTCTGCGCCTCGTCGACCACATCCGACCACCAGACGAACATGGTGTAGAGCACGCCGGCCAGGCCGATCAGCCCCAGCCACGGCGTGATGTCGTGGAACCAGAGCACCGCGCCGGAAAACATCGTGGCGCCGCTGAGGGCGCCGAGGAACGGCCACATGCTGGGGTCGACGAGGTGGTAGTCGTGTCGCTTCTCGTGGGCCATCGGGTCCTCCGTTCCCCAGTTTGTCGGTCGTGGCGTGGGCAGCGGCGTCAGTTGACCTCCGCGCCGGCCACTGTCTGGCCCAGCGCGGCCTGGCTGTCCAGTTCGGTCTCGAAGAATGTGTAGGACAGCGTGATCGTGGTCACGCCCTCGGTTTCGGCATCGTCGACCATCGCCGGATCGATATAGAAGGTCACCGGCATCACCGCCCGCTGGCCCGGTTGCAACACCTGCTCGGTGAAGCAGAAGCAGTCGATCTTGGTGAAATATCCGCCCACCGAGAACGGCGAGACATTGTAGCTGGCGGTCCCCGCGATCACCCGGTCGGTCGGGTTGTAAGCCTCGAAGAAGGCGATCGCGGTCTCGCCGATGCGGAGCTCGAGCGGCTTGGTGACCGGCTTGAACTCCCACGCCATGCCGCGCACGGTCGAGCCGTCGAAGCGCACCGTCACGGTCCGCTCCAGCACCACGTCCGAGCCCGAAGTGGCGACCTGCGTGGTGCCGGCGAACCCGGTCACGCGGCAGAACAGGTTGTAGAGCGGCACCGCCGCCCAGGCCATCGCCGCCATGCCCAGCCCGACCGCGACCAGCGGAATGACGGTCCGGCGCAGATCGGCGGGGTTGGGACGCGCGCTCATCTCAGCCCCACGGGTTGCCGGCATTGGAGCCCATCTTGGCGACGGTCACCCAGAACAGCAGCGCGGCGAAGGCCAGCAGCACCGCCAGCAGGCCGAAGTTGCGGCCGCGGCGGCGGCGGTGAAGTTCGTGATCCTTGCGCATCGCTGTTCTCCTCAGAGCCAGATTGGCCAGTCGAACGGCCCCAGCGCCGCCCGCAGAATCGCCTCGGCGATAAAGGCGGCGAACAGCGCGGACAGATAGACGATCGAGACCCCGAACAAGCGCTTCTCGGCCCGGTAGCCGTCGGCCGCCGCGATCTCCCGGCTCCGCCGCGAGACCCGCCAGGCGGCGCGCAGGAAAGCCAGGTTGGCAACCAGCGCCACCGCCAGATAGAGCGGCCCGCCCGCCACCGTGAAGGCGGGCGCGATCGAGACCGGCGCCAGCGCCAGCGCATAGAGCCAGATCTGGCGCCGGGTCGAGGCCTCGCCCGCCACCACCGGCATCATCGGCACCCCGGCCCGGGCGTAGTCGTCGTTGCGCCACAGCGCCAGGGCCCAGAAATGCGGCGGCGTCCAGATCAGGATCACCAGGAACATCAGCACCGGGGCGACCGTCACCCCGCCGGTCACCGCCGCCCAGGCGATGATCGGCGGGAACGCCCCCGCCGCGCCGCCGATGACGATGTTGAGCGGCGTCGAGCGCTTCAGCCACATGGTGTAGACCACGGCGT
>JACZTQ010000401.1 GCA_022573605.1 Pseudomonadota bacterium
GCGGTGGTGGTGGCCGGGCCGGAACTGGCGGCCTGGCTGCCGGAGACCGCGCGGAAGGGGCCGGGCGGGTAGGCGGCGGGGCGCGCGGCATGACATCCGGGCAACTCCGGGCTTTCCGGGAGCGGCCGGTCATTCGGGGAGGAATATGATGGCGCTGACAGTGGTTACCGGGGCGAACCGGGGCATCGGTCTCGAACTGACACGGCAACTGGTCGCACGGGGTGACGAGGTGATCGCCGCCTGCCGCGCGGCCTCGCCGGAACTGGAAGCCACCGGAGCCGAGATCGCCGAGGGCATCGACGTCGCCGACGAGGCGGGCGTCGCGGCGCTGTCCCGGCGGATCGGCGAGCGCAGGGTCGACCTCCTGATCAACAACGCCGGAATCCTGACGCGAGAGACCTTCGACGACCTCGATTACGACCGGATGCGCCGCCAGTTCGAGGTCAACACGCTGGGACCGTTGCGGGTGACCAAGGCGCTGGCGGGAAACCTCGGCGAAGGCTCAAAGGTGGCGATCGTGTCGAGCCGGGTCGGCTCGCTGGCCGACAACGGCTCCGGCGGGAACTACGGCTACCGGATCTCGAAGGCCGGAGTGAACATGGTCGGGATGAACCTCTGGCACGACCTGCACCCGCAAGGGATCGCGGTGATCCTGCTGCACCCGGGCTATGTCGATACCGAGATGACCGGCCACCAAGGCCCCACCGCGCCCGCCGACGCGGCGCGGGGCCTGATCGCCCGGATCGACGCGGCGACACCGGAGTCCGGCTGCGAGTTCCGCCACGCGGAGGGCGAGCTGCTGCCGTGGTGAGCGGACGCCGTGGGCCGCCGCGCTCTTACCTCTCGATATCGTCCTCGAGGAAAAACCGGATGTTGTCCTCGAAGCTGTCGTCGCGCACGAAGCCGAGCGCCAGCGCCTTGGCCGGGTTGAAACGGGCCTTCCAGCCGAGCACGATCTGCTGCACCTCCGGGTCGGGCTCCCAGCGGATCAGGCCCACCGCGGCGTCGCCGGCGACCCGGCGCATGGCCTCGACCATGTCGCCCAGCCGATGGGTGCGCCCGGGCAGCGCGAAGCAGCGGTTCTGGCCCAGCGCTTGCGCCTCCACCTCGGCGGCGATGATCAGGTTCTCGACGCAAGCCCGGGGCGACAGGTAACAATGCAGGTAATCGGGGCCGACCGGGCAGGTCGCCTCGTGCCCTTGCAACGGTTCGCGGAAGATCGACGACATGAAGCTGGACGCCGCCTTGTTCGGCTTGCCGGGCCGGATCGAGATGGTGGGCAGGCGCAGGCCGCGCCCGTCGATGAACCCCCGGCGCGAATAGTCGCTCAGCAGCATCTCGGCGGCCGCTTTCTGGGCGCCGTAGGAGGTCTGCGGGTTCAGCGCCGTCCAGTCCTCGATCGGCTCCGGGATCTCGCCGCCATAGACGGCATTGGACGAGGTGAACACCAGCTTCGGGGTTGTGCCGAGCGCGCGCGCCGCCTCGAACACGTTGATCGAACCCATCAAATTGATGTCCATGCCGAGGTCGAACTCGGCCTCGGCCTGGCCGGAGACGATGGCGGCGAGGTGGTAGATGATGTCGGCGCCCCCACCCAACCCGGTGGCCAGCAACGCCTCCACCGCCGCCCGGTCGGTGATGTCGAGCCGGTGGGTCGAGACCGTGAAGGGGGCTTTGAGCGGGGCCGGGTCGACGATGTCGGCCAGCGCCAGGTGGGTGATGGCCCGGCCGCCGATCTCGCCGCGCCGGCCCAGCGCCCGGGCCAGTTTCCGCCCCAGCATGCCGCCGCCGCCGATGATGATGACCCGCATGATGTCTCCTTCTTCGTGAAATCCGCCGCCCGCCGGGGCCAAACCCCACCATGCCCCGGGCCGGATGTTCGGTCCCGACCCATGGCCGACAAGGTTTCCTTGTTCCCCGCTCATGTCGCGAGGTCAATGGTTGTGATGCGGGTTATGCCGAGGAAGCGGTCGCCTCCTGTAAATTCACATTTTCAGGCTGATCGTCCGCGTTCCGAACCTGTTCATGAACAGGGGCGCACGCCGCCGCGCGGACCTACTCGGTCCCGCGATAGGGCTCGACATACATCAGCGCCATGTCCCAGGGGAAGAAGATCCAGGTGTCCTGGCTGACCTCGGTGATGTAGGTCTGGACCAGCGGCTTGCCCTTGGGCTTGGCGTAGACGGTGGCGAAATGGGCCTTGGGGTAGAGCAGGCGCACCACATCCAGGGTCCTGCCGGTATCGACCAGATCGTCGATCACCAGAACGCCCTCGCCGTCGCCGATCGAGGGGTCGGGCGCCTTCAGCACCTGCGCCGCGCCCTGGTTCTGGTGGTCGTAGGAGACCACGCTGATGGTATCCACA
>JACZTQ010000082.1 GCA_022573605.1 Pseudomonadota bacterium
ACCAGGTGAGTTTACAGCACTTCGTGGGCTCGGCCGATACGGTGGCGATTCGCTCGCCGCCATCGAGCGAACCGGCGTCTCCATTCTGGATCTAAACGGGCGCTTTGCCCGGAGTGCGACTGTGACCCCAGCCGCCGGATACTTCCCGTATCGTCTGGTTAGCGTGGTGTCGGATGGATCGATCATGGCCACGGTCCGCGGTTCATTCAGCGGCCCCCGGACGGGCCTCACGCGAACCGAACTCCGGTTAATCCTGGACAACCAAGCCCGCGGGCATAATACAATTCTCGGTACGTTCCTGAGCGGCGAGCAATTCGACATGCGCACCGGTCCTCGCAGGATCGTCAACATCGAGCCGTGGTTTGGCCGTATGACGTGGGTAGCGGCTTCTGGAGATCGTGCGGTTGTTGCTAGCAATGACACCTACGAGCTTCTGGTGTACTCGGCGGCTGGTCAACTGGAAATGATCATTCGGAAGCAACACACTCATCTTCAGGTTACACCAGACGATCTTGCCGCATGGAAGCGACAGTTTGATTACCCAAGCGACGCGAACCGGCGTCGGCTGTACCTGAGAGTTTTTCGGGAAATGCCGGTGCCTGCCACCATGCCGGCGTACGGAGCCAGGTATTGGGGCGGGTACCCCATGAATCCTATCGTGCCCGATGCACTTGGCAATCTCTGGGTTCGCGAGTACACCAGACTATCCGATCCCTCCTCGCGCTGGACGGTCTTCGACCATGAAGGATATTGGTTCGGAACCGTACGGCTACCAGACGGCCTCGCTCCATTTGATATCGGGAACGACTATGTCCTTGGGGTGTGGCGCGACGCGGACGACGTCATCTGGCACCGCAAGAGCGAGACTGGGTTTTGTACGATCCCGAGGACCCTGTCTCTCGCCGCGACGTTGATCAAGCACTTGGGTAACCGCATCGACGCGAGCCGGGTCTTCATCGACCTTTGGACCCGCAACTTTGACGATGGCCTCGTTGTGATCAACGACCCTGAGGCCATGGCCGCGAGCTGTGGGTACGCGCGTGGCGGCCGAGGTGTTCGAACCTGGCGGCAAGCGATTCACCTGCTCGAGGAGCTGGGATTCATTCGGCTCGAGGCCAAGGGCACCCGCACGTACGGTTACGTCCTGCTGCTGCACCCCAACGACGCCGTCGAACGATTGCGTGAGAAGGGGGTGGTCCCCGACTGGTGTGAAGTGGACGATCACGACCGCCTGCGGCCGCGGCCGGGAAGCAGCGCTTCCTTTGGTTGGAGCGCAGTGCGCGTCCCCATACGCATCGCCTGGGATATCAGTGGTTTAACAGTCGGCAAGCGCGAAGTTTTTTCGACGCGGGTCTAGCCGAGTTCCTTGCCGCCCAATGGTCGGCCCACAAGAGGCTGTCTGCCGGGTATTCGCTCGATGGACGGCCGTCCGTGAGCTATGAAAACCCGATTTTCTATGCCGCCTACTATCACGTTCTCGCCGCGGCCGGTTCCCCGTTGGCCCCGGCGATGGAATTGTCTTCCCGCCCGATCGCGGCGGCGGCGAATTCCGCCGTGTGGCCGTATTGGCGCGCGTAGGACAGCACCATGTCGAGCGGGTTGCGCAGGATATAGACCGCCGAACGGGTCAGCGCGGGCGGGATCAGGCCGACCCCGAACGCCTTTGCCCGGCGGTTGTGGGTCTTGACGAAATTCACGTCGGCGTCGTTGTTGACGATACCGCCCAGCACACGGCCGCGGAGCGCCAGCGATTGCCGGTAGTCGGCGACATCGAAATTTCCGCCCGGAGAACTGCCCGGGGAGCGCCGGGCCACGATCCGGTACATCTTCTCGATCGAATCGCCCATGCCGAGCCGGTGGACCTGGTTGATCGGCATCGGGGTGGTGCGGCCGAACAGATAGTTGGCAAGGAAAACCCGCGCCCAGGTGTTGCCCGATTTGGGGTAGGAGGCGAGCCAGACGATACTTTTCCGGGGCATTCGGGGCGTTCCGCGGCAAGAGATCGGGTCGAGGCGATCGGGTGGGCGACCGGTGAGCGGTCAGCCGCGTCTATAGCAAAACAAACAGGGGGGGCGAACCCCCCCTGTAAAAGGCTTGGCGGCGAGGCGCCGGATCAGAACTTGATCTTGACGCCGGTGCCGATGATGAAGCCGTCGATGTTGTTCGTGTTATTGTCTTCATCGAAGTCGACATAGGCGCCATAGCCGCCGATGTTCACGCCCTTGGCGAGGTCGTAGCTGAGGCCGACCAGGAACTGATCCACTTCCTCGTCCGAGCCGGGCGAGGCACCAGGGTCATTGTTCTGGTTCTCGCCATGCTGGTAGGTGAACGAGACGCCCCAGGGGCCGGTGGTGTAGGACGCGCCCGCATCCCAGGAGAAGCCGTTCCGGCGGCGGTGGCTGTTATGGTTCTGCTCGGCGTAGGAACCGCCGATGGTGAAGCCGCCGAAGCCGACGTTGACGCCGCCCGACCAGATCGTCGCATCGGCGCCCGAGTGGTCGTTGCCGGTGCCCCAGCGGCCCGAGAGGGCGATGTTCATGTCGCCGAACGTCTGCACGTAGTTGACGCCGATGTCGAAGATGTCGGTCGGGAAGCCGCCGTTCTCGACGTTGTCGTCGACCTGGCCGTTGGTGTCCTGCAACCCGTCGCGGGCGTAGGAGACGCCGACCTGGAGGCCCGAGAAGCGCGGCGTGAAGTAGGTGAAGCGCTGGGCGTCGTTGTTGCGGCTGTTTTCGATGAAGGTGGTGTTCAGGGTGCCGCGGAAGAGGTCGGAGCCGGCGCCGTTGCCCGACCACGGGATGAACAGGGTGGTCGAGCCCGAGTTGATGTTGATGAACGACACGTCGGGCGCGGCATAGGTCATCTTGTAACCGGCCGAGTTCTCGGAGCCGAGGATGATCTGGCCGAACGAGCCCTTGATGATCATGTGGGCTTCGTCGATCTGGTCGCCGCTGCTGAGAGCTTCGAGCTGGATGTTGGCGCTGAACTTGATGCCGTTGTCGAGCGTGATCGACGGCAGGAACCAGATCTCGGCGTCCTGCTTCGAATCGATGCCGTCGAAGTCGCCGGAGAAGTTCGCGTCCGAAGTCGCGAAGGCCACATACTGCTCCATGTAGCCGCCGACGCGCATGCTCCACTCGGCCGAAGCGGCCGGGGAAGCAAAGGCGCCGGCAAGCGCCAGAGCGCTGGTGCCGAGGAGAATCTTCTTCATTTTGTCCCTCATGAGGTTTGTGCACGTGTGTCTTGTCAAAGGCTGCCGGCACCGCGCCGGACAACCACACAAGGTTGCTCTACGACCTTGCAGGGGTCGTTGTCCTGCAAGGCGGGCCGGTCGTCAACGGCTTGCGGCCCGGTACGGGGGTGCTGTCGGGCGATCGGTGCAGTTTTGCAACAGGGTGTGCCGTCCAGCGGCCGGGCCGCCACCGACAGACCGTCTAGGCACCCTGCCAAGGCTGTGCTAAGGACGGGTCGGCCCGGTCGCGAGCACCGCCCGGAAGGCCGGGGTTTTCCGGTGCGGGCCTTGCCGCCGCGGCGGCGGCGGAGAAACGTGGAAATTCGATAGGACGGACATGGCCCCGATAACCACCCCGAAAACAGCCCTGAAAACCAGTGCGAATAGGTTCGCCGGGCGGGCCTTCAAGAGCGCCGCCCGACTGGCCTCGATGGCGGCCGTCGCCGGGCTGGCATCGGCCTGCGGCGGCGGCAACTACGCCGCCAAGGACCCGGTCGGGCCGCGGTCGGGGCCGCAGAGAAAATACAATCCGGCCGACCCGTCGGTGTTCGGCGAGGGCGGACTGTCGGTCAGCAACCTGAGGAGCGGCGCCGTCGGGGGCATCCTCGGCCGCGGCGGCGACGAGAAGGCGCGCCTGCCGGTCAACAAGTATCTCTGGCAGGGCGCCCTGGACACGCTGTCGTTCCTGCCGCTGGCCTCGTCCGACCCGTTCACCGGGGTGATCGCCACCGAATGGGGCTCGACCCCGGAGGCGCCGGGCGAGCGCCTCAAGGTGACCGCCTATATTCTCAACCCCGGGCTGACCGCCGCGGCGCTGAAGGTCGCGGTCTACCGCGAAGTGCGGAGCGAGACCGGGGTCTGGACCCCGGCCCCGGTCAGCGCCGACACCGGGCGCCGGCTCGAGGACGCGATCCTGACCCGCGCCCGGCAGATCAGGATCGCCGGGGTCCGGGGCGACAGCACCGGCTGAGGCCGGGCGCCCCCGGCGGAACCGGCCGGGGCGAGGCGCGGTCAGCGTTGCGGCCGGCTCCGGCGCCCAAGCTATCCGACGACGAGAGAGGCCGCCCATGTCGCGCTACAACGCCCGCGCGGTGGAATCGAAATGGCAAGGCGTCTGGGAGCGGCGCCGCACCTTTGCCGCGCGCCGCGACGAGACCCGGCCGAAATACTATGTTCTTGAAATGTTCCCCTACCCGTCGGGGCGTATCCACATGGGGCACGTGCGCAACTACGCCATGGGCGACGTGGTGGCCCGGTTCAAGGCCGCGCGCGGCTTCAACGTGCTGCACCCGATGGGCTGGGACGCCTTCGGCATGCCGGCCGAGAACGCGGCGATGGAGCGCGGCGTCCATCCCGGCGAGTGGACCCGCCAGAACATCGCGGCGATGCGCAGCCAGTTGAAATCGATGGGGCTGAGCATCGACTGGGAGCGCGAATTCGCCACCTGCGACCCGGAATACTATGCCCAGCAGCAGGCGATGTTCCTCGACATGCTGGCCGCCGGGCTGGTGGCGCGCAAGTCGTCGGTGGTCAACTGGGACCCGGCCGACAACACCGTGCTGGCCAACGAGCAGGTGATCGACGGCAAGGGCTGGCGCTCCGGCGCCCCGGTCGAGCGGCGCGAACTGACCCAGTGGTTTTTCAGGATCTCGGAGATGGCCGAGGAGTTGCTGACGGCGCTCGACGGCCTGGACAAGTGGCCCGAGAAGGTGCGCACCATGCAGCGCAACTGGATCGGGCGCTCGGAGGGGTTGCAGTTCCGCTTCCAGGTGGCGGCAAGTGGTTCGGGGTCGGGCGATCTCGTCGACTGGCCCGAGCTGGAGGTCTACACCACCCGCCACGACACCCTGTTCGGAGCCAGCTTCGCGGCGATCTCGCCGGACCATCCGCTGGCCCGGGCGCTGGAGGGGCGGGTCGACGGCCTGGCCGAATTCACCGCCGAATGCCGCCGCATGGGCACCTCGGAAGAGGCGCTGGAGAAGGCCGAGAAGAAGGGGTTCGACACTGGGCTGCGGGTGGTGCATCCGTTCGATCCGGACTGGACCATGCCGGTCTTCGTGGCCAACTTCATCCTGATGGACTACGGCACCGGGGCGATCTTCGGCTGCCCGGCGCACGACCAGCGCGACCTCGAATTCGCCCGCAAATACGGGCTCGACGTGGTGCCGGTGGTGTGCCCGCCGGATCGGGACGCGGACGCCTTCGAGATCGGCGCCGAAGCCTGGCTCGGGCCCGGACGGATCATCAATTCGCGCTTCCTCGACGGCCTGTCGATCGACGACGCCAAGGCCGAGGTGGCCCGTCGCCTGGAGGCGGCCGGGCTGGGCGAGCGCCGGGTGAACTATCGGCTGCGCGACTGGGGCATCAGCCGGCAGCGCTACTGGGGCTGCCCGATTCCGGTGATCCATTGCGCGAAGTGCGGAATCGTGCCGGTGCCCAGGGCCGATCTGCCGGTGCGGCTGCCCGAGGACGTGAGCTTCGAGCAGCCCGGCAACCCGCTCGACCGCCACGCCGGGTTTCGCGACGTGGCCTGCCCGCAATGCGGCGCGCCGGCCCGGCGCGAGACCGACACCATGGATACCTTTGTCGATTCGTCGTGGTATTTCGCCCGTTTCACCGCGCCCCGGGCCGAGACCCCGACCTCTGCCGAGGAGGCGGGGTACTGGATGAACGTGGACCAGTATATCGGCGGCATCGAGCACGCCATCCTGCACCTGCTGTATTCGCGCTTCTTCGCCCGGGCGATGCACCGCACCGGGCACCTGCCGGCCAGCGCGATCGAGCCCTTCGAGGCGCTGTTCACCCAAGGCATGGTGGTGCACGAAACCTACCGCGCGGCGGACGGGCGCTGGCTCACCCCGGACGAGGTGACGCGGGGGGATGGCGGCGCGGTCGAGACCGCGACCGGGGCGGCGGTCGAGATCGGCCCCACCATCAAGATGTCGAAGTCGAAGCGCAACACGGTCGACCCGGAGCAGATCATCGAGCAGTTCGGCGCCGACACGGCGCGCTGGTTCATGCTGTCCGACAGCCCGCCGGAGCGCGACGTGGAATGGACCGCGGCGGGGGTGGAAGGGGCCTGGCGCCACCTGCAACGGGTCTGGCGGCTGCTGGGAGAGGCCGACCTGGCGGCGGTGGGGGCGCCCGTGGAGAGCGGCGGACCGGAGGCGGAGGCCCCCGAAGCAAAGGCCTTGCGCAAGGCCACCCACAAGACTATCGCCGGGGTCACGGCGGATATCGAGGGCTTCGCCTTCAACAAGGCGGTGGCGCGGCTCTACGAACTCACCAACACGGTCCAGAAGGCGAGCCGGATTTCGGCGGGCGACGCGCCCGGCCTGGGGCTCGCGCGGCGCGAGGCGTTCGAGGCGCTGGCCCAATTGATGGCGCCGATGACGCCGCACATCGCCGAGGAGATCTGGCAGGCGCTGGGCCATGAGACGCCCTTGACCGAGACCCCGTGGCCGGAATTCGATGCCGATCTGGCCCGCGACGACGTGTTTCGGATGCCGGTGCAGGTCAATGGCAAGAAGCGGGCCGAGATCGAGGTCGCGCGCGACGCCGATCGCGAGACCATCGAGGGGCTGGTCATGGCGAGCCCGGATGTGGCGCGCTACCTCGGCGGCCGCGCGCCGCGCAAGATGATCGTGGTGCCGGGGCGAATCGTCAATGTCGTGGTCTGAGCGCAGGAATGTTTCCCGCCGGCGGGCCGTCGCGCAACTGGGCGCCAGGTTACTGCTCGGCGGCCTGCTGGCCGGTCTTGCGGGCGGCTGTTTGCGGCCCATGCTGGCGGCGGACAGCCCCTCGTCGGCGCTGATCGGGCGGGTCCGTCTGCCGGACTTCGACGACCGCTTCGGCTTCTACCTGAACGCCAGCCTGCGCGACCGGCTGGGGCGGGCCGCGGCGGAGGAATTCCGGCTCGAGGTCGAGACCCGGATCGAGCGCTCCAACCTCGCCATCGCCCAGGACAACGCGGTGACCCGGATCAGCCTGACCGCGACCGCCGACTGGGCGCTCTACCCGGCCGGGGGAGCGGCGCCGGCACCGCGCGGGCCGATTCTGCAGGGCCGGGCGGTCTCGCAGTCGGGCTACAACTCGACCGCCTCGCTGTTCGCCACCCGGGCGGCGAAACTGGATATCGAGCGCCGCCTGGCGCGCGACCTGGGCGAGCGCATCGCCCGCTCGCTGCTGGCCCGGGCGGGCGGCATTCTCGCCGCGGCGGGGTCGTGAAGCTCGCCGGCGCGCGGGCGGCGGCGTTTTGCGCCCGGCCCGGCCCGGAAATGCTCGGGCGGATGGCCGGCGCGCTGCTGCATGGCCCCGATGCCGGCCTGGTGGCGCTGAGGCGGCGCGAGCTGGTGGATGTCCTGACCGAGGGCGACGACCTGCGCCTCACCCGGCTGGAGCCGGCGGCGGCGCTGAAGGACCCGGCCGGGATCGACGCGGCGCTGCGGGCGCGCGGGTTCTTTCCCGGCCGCCGGGTGGTGCTGATCGAGGGCGCGCGGGATACGCTGGCCGGGCCGCTGAAAGCGATTCTGGCCGCGACCGGCTCCGGCGATTCGTCGCCGCGGGCGGTTGAGGATGCCTTCCTCGTGGTCACCGCGTCGAGCCTGGCCGCGCGCTCGGCGCTGCGCCGCTTGTTCGAGGGAGCCGGTGGGCTGGCGTCGCTCGGGCTCTATCCGGAGCCGCCGGGCGAGGCCGAGCTGGCCAGGTTGTTGCGGAGCGCCGGGCTGGGGGACGGCCTGACCCCCGAGGCGGGGCAGGATCTGGCCGTCGTCGCGAGCTTGATCGATCGCGGAGCGCTACTGCAACTTATTGAGAAGATTTCGGTTTTCGCCCTTGATCGGGATCAGCCGCTGGGTCAGGCGGAGCTCGCGCCGCTGCTGCCGGCGGCGGCCGACAGCGAACTCGACCGGCTGGTGGTGGCGGTGGCGGAGGGCCGGGCCGAGGCGGTGGGGCCGCTGATCGGGCGGCTGGCGGCGGCCGGGATCGGCGTGGCCGGGATGCTGATCGCGACCGGGCGCCATTTCCGCCAGTTGCTGGCGCTGGCGGCGGCGCGGGACGGCATCGATTCCGCTCTCGGGCGGCTGCGCCCGCCGGCCTTCGGACCGCGCCGCCGGGCCCTGGCGGCACAGACGCGGCGCTGGGGGCCGGGGCGCCTGGAGACCGCCAACCGGCTCCTGTTCCGGGCCGACCGGACCTTGCGCTCGGCCGGCGGCCGGCCCGACCGGGCGCTGGTCGAGCGCTGTCTGATCCGGCTGGCGATGATGGCGGCGCGGGGCTGACGAGGCGAGCGTCGCGCCGGCCCATGGTGCAAGATTTCAAATTTCAATGGCCGCCGGCATGGCCTGTGGTATGCCCCGTCGCCCGCGCGAAGCGCGTGGCGGCGTCACGGGGGTGGGGGTGGGGCCTGCCCGCGCCTCCCGAGGGGTGGGCGCGTCAGCGCACGGCACGAGGGGCGCAAAACTTGGGAGCCCTGCTTCCCGTAGGGGTGCGCGCGCCAGCGCCCGGCCCAAGGGGCGCAAAAAGGGCGGTGCGAAATTTCTTCTAACCGGCAAGCTTGCGGCAGAGCCGGTCGAGTTCGTCGAGCGAGTGGTAGCGGATGCGCAAGTGGCCGCCGCCGTCGGTTCCGTGGTGCTCGATCGAGACCGCCATGCCGATCGCCGCCGAAAGATCGCCTTCGAGGAGGCGGGTGTCGGCGTCCTTGTGCTTGGGCCCGCCGTGGCCACGCGGGCGCCGCCGGGGCGCGGCGACCCGGCGGGCCAGTTCCTCGACCTGGCGCACGGTCAGGCCCTTGCGCACCGCAATCTCGGCCAGCGCCACCGGGTCGGCGGCGTTGATCAGGGCGCGAGCGTGGCCGGCGCTGAGCTTGCCCGACCGCAACATCTGCTGGACCTGCTCGGGCAGGCCCAGCAGGCGCAGGGTGTTGGCGACATGGCTGCGACTCTTGCCGACGATTTCCGACATCGCCTCTTGGGTATGGGCAAAGCGTTCGATCAGCTGGGCATAGCCGCTGGCCTCCTCGATCGGGTTGAGGTCGCTGCGCTGGACGTTCTCGATGATCGCCAGTTCCAGCATGGCGCGGTCATCGACCTCGCGCACGACGATGGGGATTTCGTGCAGCCGGGCGCGCTGGGCGGCGCGCCAGCGGCGCTCGCCGGCGACGATCTGGTAATAGCCGGGGCGGCCCGGCTCCGGGCGGACCACGATCGGCTGGATGATGCCGCGCTGGCGGATCGAGGCGGCGAGTTCGTTCAGTTCCGTCTCGCGGAAATCTCGGCGGGGCTGGTCCGGGTTTGACTGCAACCGTTCGATCGGCACGCTGGCAGGCGGACGGGCGGGCGGCGTAGCGGCGACCGGCGCCGGCTCGCCCATCACCGGCGCCACGCCGATGTCGCTCCCGGCCTCGCCCCCGATCTCACCCAAAAGCGCCGCCAGGCCGCGCCCCAGGCCCCTGCGTTCCGGTGTTTTGCTCATCCCTGCCTCCTCATGCCGCGATCAGCGCCGCGTCGCGGCGCATGAGCTCCCCGGCGAGCGCCCGGTAGGCCTCGCTGCCGGCGCAGTGCGGGTCGTAGAGCAGCCCGGGCAGGGCGTAGCTCGGGGCCTCGGACAGCCGGACATTGCGCGGGATGATGGTCTGGTAGACCGTATCGCCGAGATTGAGGCGCACGTCCTCGGCCACTTGGGCGGAGAGGTTGTTGCGCCGGTCGTACATGGTGAGCACGATGCCCTGCATCCTGAGCTGTGGGTTCAGCCGGGTCTGGATGCGCTTGATGGTGCCGAGCAGCTGGGTCAGTCCTTCGAGGGCGAAGAATTCGCATTGCAGCGGTACCAGCACCGTGTCTGCGGCCGCCAGCGCGTTGACCGTGAGCAGGTTGAGCGAGGGCGGGCAATCGATGATTATATAATCAAAACAGTGTGTTGGAGGGTTATCGCTGTCGTTTCTAAGGGCCGCGCGCAGGCGCTGCGACCGGTCCGCTGTGTCGGAAAATTCGGCCTCGATGCCGGCCAGGTCCGCCGATGCGGGGGCGACGAAGAGGCTGAGATCGCCGCTCCGCAGGGTCACATCGGCGATCGGCCGGCCCTCGGTCAGGACATGGTAGGTGGACGCGGTGCGGCGCTCCGGCCCGATCCCGAGGCCGGTCGATGCGTTGCCCTGGGGATCGAGGTCGACCAGCAGAACCTGCTTGCCCGATTGCGCCAGCGCGGCGCCAAGATTGATCGCGGTGGTGGTCTTGCCGACGCCGCCCTTCTGGTTCGCCAAGGCAATCACCCGCCCTGTCATCCGGCCGGCCCGCCCTGCCGGAATGCCGCCCGAATTCGTGCCGTGAGAGATCATGATCGGGGTTCGAGCTCCAGAATCCTCAGAACGGCGGCCGACCGGTCGGTCCGGCTGGCGATACGCTCGGCACGAATATGCCAATGGGCGGTGGCCGCGGTCAATTCCGAATCGAGCCCGGCACCCTTGGGGAAGAGAAAAACCGTGCCCGGGCCCGCTTGCCGGCCGGTAGTGCGGCCGGAAAACCGGTGCGCCAGGGCGCAGAGCCGGTCGAGCGGCGCCAGGGCGCGGGCCGAGACGACGCCGTAGGCGCGCGCCGGCAGGGCCTCGGTCCGGCGCGGCTCGACGGTGACGTCGAGGCCCATCTCCCGCGCCGCCGTGGTCAGGAAGGCGGCTTTGCGGGTGTTGCTTTCGACCAGGGTGAGGTGGAGGTGGGGTGACTTTTCGGCGGCAAGCGCCGCGACCGGCAGGCCCGGGAAGCCGGCGCCGGACCCGAGGTCGATCCAGGTCGATGCAGACGCCGGTGCAAGGTCGAAAAGCTGTGC
>JACZTQ010000402.1 GCA_022573605.1 Pseudomonadota bacterium
GATCGTGCTGAGCGGGTCGGAGCTGCAACTCGGCCATGGCGAGACCGTGGCCGACACCGCCCGGGTGCTGAGCCGCTTCGTCGATGCGATCATGATCCGCACCTTCCGGCCCGAGACCCTGGCCGAGTTGGCCGAGCACGCCACCGTGCCGGTGATCAACGGGCTGACCAACCGCACCCATCCCTGCCAGATCATGGCCGACGTGATGACCTACGAGGAGAAGAAGGGGCCGATCGAGGGCGCCCGGGTGGTCTGGGCCGGCGACGGCAACAACGTCTGCGCCAGCTTCATCCAGGGCGCCGCGCGGTTCGGCTTCGAGCTGGTGTTCTCGGGGCCGGAGACGCTGGACCCGGACCCGGAGATCGTCGCCGCGGCGCGCCGCGACGGCGGCGTGATCCGTGTCGAGCGCGACCCCTTCCGGGCGGTCGAGGGCGCCGACGCGGTGGTCACCGACGCCTGGCTCTCGATGCACGACGACCTGACCGCGCGCGAGCGCCGCCACAACCAGCTCAAGCCCTACCAGGTGACGGCTGACCTGATGGGCGCGGCCAAGCCCGACGCCATTTTCATGCACTGCCTGCCGGCGCACCGCGAGGAGGAGGTCACCAGCGCGGTCTTCGACGGCCCCCAATCGGTGGTCTTCGACGAGGCCGAGAACCGGCTGCACGTGCAGAAGGGAATCTTGCGGTGGTGCCTGGGGGCATTGTGAGTCTTGACTGTAACTACATTTGTGGCTATACTTTCTGATGACGTTTACATGGGATCCGGCGAAGCAAAGCGTAGGGTGGGTTCTTTGAACCCACCGTTGCGGGGCGAATGGTGGGTTCACAGAACCCACCCTACGGATTCAAGCACGAGAGAAAACTCTATGAAGAAACAATACGATAAGCCGCTGTCGCCAGAGGAGCTAGCGGCGCTGCCGGACGCAGCGATCGATACCTCCGACATCCCGCCGCTGGATCGGACGTTCTGGAACAACGCCCGTGTGGTGATGCCCGGCCAGGGCAAACGGCAACTGACCGTCCGGTTCGACGGCGACATGCTGGATTGGTTCAAGGCTCAGGGCAAGGGCTATCAGACCCGCATGAACGCGGTGCTGCGGTCGTATTACGAGGCGCACAAATCGTAGGGTGGGCTCGAAGAACCCACCGTTGCAGGGCGAATGGTGGGCTCGGAGAGCCCACCCTACGGATCGATCAACGTTCTGAAACAAACCCGGATTACCCGGTCGAGCCGGGCAATCACGGCATCACCAACCGCTCACCGCATGGCCATCAGGTTGGCGACCAGCATGTCGCGCTTCTTGTCCATCTGTTCCTGGATCTTGTGCGCGAGATCGGCCTCGGGGCCGCAGCAGATGACCGCGGTTTCCTTCATCTCCCGGTGCGTCCGGGCGGAGGCGTCGAGCATCGCCTGCCGGACGATCTTCAGGATCGCGTCGCGCTCTTCGGCCGGCAGGTCGTTGGCAAGAGCGCTGTCCAGTTCTTCCGTCACACGCTTTGAAAGCTTTTCGAGATCCATCTGTCTATCCCCGGTTCCGGCCTTCTCCACCAACGCGCGGTGAATGGCGGTTCTGATCCTGCCCGAAGTCTAGGGGCGCGCCCCGGAGAGCGCAAGCAATGCGGGACGACGCCGGGCACGGGGCCCCGGTCAGGTCACCGTGTGGCGGGCCTGGAATTGCTCGTCGCGCCAGCGCCCGGTGGCCAGGATGCGGTGCAGCGTCTCGGCGGCGCGGCAGGTCTCGGCAAACCCGATATAGAGCGGCGCAAAACCGAAGCGCAGGATGTCGGGGGCGCGGAAATCGCCGATCACGCCGGCGGCGATCAGGGCCTGCATGACCGGGTAGGCATCGCTAAAACCCAGCGCCACCTGGCTGGCGCGCAGCCCGGCCTGGCGCGGACTGGCCAGGGTGATGCCGAGGGGCGCGCAGGTCGCCTCGACAAGTTCGATGAAAAGCGAGGTCAGGGCCATCGACTTGGCCCGGACCTGGCCCATGTCGAGCCCCTCGAAGATGTCGAGGGCGGGCTTGAGCGCCCGCAGCGAGAGGATCGGCTGGGTGCCGCAGAGGAATTTCCGGATGCCGGGGGCGGCGCGGTAGCCGGGCTCGAAGGCGAACGGGGCGGCGTGACCCCACCAGCCCGACAGCGGCTGCGAGATATCGGGCAGGTGGCGCCCGGCGCAGAACAGGAAGGCCGGCGCGCCGGGGCCGCCGTTGAGGTATTTGTAGGTGCAGCCGACGGCGAGATCGGCCCCGGCGCCATTCAAGTCCACCGGCATCGCGCCCACCGAGTGGCACAGATCCCAGATCACCAGCGCGCCGGCCTCGTGGGCCGCCGCCGTCAGGGTTCCCAT
>JACZTQ010000083.1 GCA_022573605.1 Pseudomonadota bacterium
CGGCAACGCCCGAAGACTCTACCCAATCACACGGGACAAAACACGCAGGCGGGGGTCTCCTGCTCGGCAACGCCGCCGATGTGTTCCCGGAACCGTCACCCCCGCGCAGGCGGGGGTCTCTGATGGGCGCGTGGGAGGCGCGGGGCAGGGTGGCCGTCACCCCCGCGCAGGCGGGGGTCTCTCTCGGCTTCGAGAGATTCCCGCCTGCGCGGGAATGACGGTGGGGCAGCGCGCCTCCCTCCCCCCTCGTGGGCTTCGCAGGGGACCGTGGCCGCAGATGCGGCCGCGTAAGCCCCGGAGAAGGGATGGGGAGGGGGGGGCGGCGCGCAGCGACGCACCCTTTGGGCCCCGTTTCAGGCGTGATACCTGATCGCCGTCGGCTTGGGCTGCATCAGCGCGAACAGCTCGGCCTGCGACGAGATCCGCAGCTTGCGGTAGGCCCGCTTGCGGTGGGTCTTCACGGTCTCCAGGGTGACCTGCAACAGGGTGCTGATCGCGGCCGAGGCGAAGCCCTGCGACACCAACTCGATCACGTCGCGCTCGCGCGGGCTGAGCAGCCGCAGGCAGGGAGCCTCGCCGCCACCCCCCCGGGCCCGCGCCAGACGGTTCCAATACTGCGAAAAGGCGCCCGAGATCAGCGGCGTGACGCCGGTCAGCAGCCGGGCGTCGCGGCCGGTGAAGACCGGCCCGGCCGGGTCGCGGTAGAGCCCGACCTGGCAGCAGATATCGCTCTTGCTCTCGAGGCCGAGGGCAAACACGATCTGCAATTCCGACTGGTTTTCCGGCCAGTCGTCGGTGACGAAACCCAGTTCCTCGCCGGGGCGGACCTGTTCCTCGGCGCGGCCTCGCCGGACGAGATCGCCATCGGCCCCTCGATGACCGAGCTGACCTTCCAGATATCGCGCGCCCTCGCCCGGTCATTCACCCCCGGCGACGAGATTGTCGTCACCACCATGGAGCACGAGGGCAACGTCTCGCCCTGGCTGA
The DNA here is from genome assembly GCA_022573605.1 of Pseudomonadota bacterium. Classification (GTDB taxonomy): domain Bacteria; phylum Pseudomonadota; class Alphaproteobacteria; order Rhodobacterales; family Rhodobacteraceae; genus Thermohalobaculum. The sequence goes on from JACZTQ010000083.1 coordinate 988, forward strand.
TCGCGGCGCCCGATTTCGGCCCGACGGTGCGCTGGGTGGCGTTCGACGAGGAAAGCTGGCGCATCGAGCCCGCGGCCCTGGCCGCCGCGCCGAGCGGCCGGACCCGGGTCGTGGCCCTGAACTACGCCTCCAACATGACCGGCTCGATCAACGATGACCGGGCGCCGACCGTCTCGATGACCTGCGCCGGCCGGTCCCGCGACAGCCTCGCGGCGGGACTGGCGCGGCGCGGGATCAATGGTTGGTCGGGGCACAACTACGCTTTCGCCGGGGCGCGGCAACTCGGCCTCGATCTGGCCGACGGCGTCCTGCGCCTCGGGCTGGCGCACGACAACCCGCAGCGGGAGGTCGCGGCGGCGCTGGAGGCCTTGCGCGAGGAGTGCTCCGCGCCGGGCGGCGGCTGATACCGGCTCGCGCGGCCCCGACCGGCGTCATGCCCCGGCCTGATCGCGAGCGTCGATCGGGCATTGTCTGGGGAAAGAAACCGATATCGGCGATTCCACGGCCGGCGGTTGATATGAATCAATGTTTAGCGAGGCCGCGCGACGTTAAAATTTTCTCATGCCGGCGCGCAACCCGAAACCCGTCGGGTCGAACGCGCCGCTACGGGGAAGCTGCGATGGCTGATACCAGAGGCCTGGTTCATTTCGCCTCCGATCCCGCTTTCGCGATAGATCGGGAGTTGCGTATCACCGCGTGGAACAGCGGCGCTCAGGCGCTCCTGGGGCACGCTCCCGACGAGGTGGTCGGGTGCCACTGCTACGACGTGCTTCACGGCATGCTTTCGGGCGGCGAGCCGCTGTGCATGCCGGGGTGCGAAGGCATCGAGTGTTTCCAGCGTGGCCGGCCCTTCGCCGTGCCCGGGTGCAAGCTCCGGCACAAGGACGGGCGCTGGGTATCGGCGACGGTCGGCACCCTGGTCATGCCGGGTGATGGCGAGGATCGGCCGGATGGCGAGGTCGCCATCGTTTTCATGCGCGAAATCGATGCGGTTCCGTCGCGGCAACAGCCCGCCCCGCCGCTGCGGATCTTCACCCTGGGGCACTTCGGCCTGGCGGTGGAGGGGGGTGCTCTGGCCACCGACAAGTGGCGGCGCAAACAGGCCCTGACCCTGTTGAAATACCTCGTCATCTACCAGGGCCGCCCGGTGCGCCGCGAGCGTCTGTGCGACTGTCTGTGGCCGGAGGCCGACGAGGCCGATTCCTGGGGCCGGCTCAAGGTCACGATGAGTTTCCTGCGCCGCCAGTTGCGCGCCGCCGGCTTGCACGAAGACGTGCTCGAGACCATCGGCAAGTCCTACATGCTGCGCAGGGACGCGGTCTGGGTCGACGCGGTCGCCTTCGAGGGTCTGGTCTCCGACGCCGCCACCGCCGAGCGCGAGGACCGGACCCAGGTTGCGGTGCGACTCTATGAAGACGCCCGCCGGCTCTATCGCGGCGACTATCTCGAGGAGGACCTCTACGCCGACTGGTGCGCCGAGGAACGCCAGCGCCTGCGCGAAGTCTATCTGGAGATGCTCGCCGGCCTGGCCGATTGCTACGCCGCCTCCGGCCGCCTCGCCGAAGCGGCCCAGGTCTGCCGCACCGCGCTCTGCTGCGACCCCTGCCGCGAGAGCTTTCTGCGCTCGGTGCTGAGGCATCTTGTCGCACTTGGCCGCCCCGACTGGGCCGAGGCGGACTACCGCCACTGGCGCCGCGTGATGGCCGATGAAATGGGCATGGAACTCACTGCCGAGACCGAAAAGCTATACCGGGAACTGGTTTCGGGCGGAGAGGCCGCCGCGCGCAAGGCCTGAATTGCGCCGCCCGGACAGCCCGGTTTCCCCGCGCCTTCACAGCCCCCCGCTCCCCGCCGTGTCACCGGGGTGTCACCGCCGTGTGCTAGCCGATTCGAAAGCGACACCAACAGCGCCGGCCGGGGTCCGGGGGGGGCGTCCGCCGACGGCGAACCACAGGGGACATGAGTACACAGCGCACACTCGAATCGTTCGTCGCCCGGATCTGGCTGGAAGGGGAGCCGGACGACCATCCGAACTGGCGCGGCCGCATCCAGCACGTCCAGAGCGACCGGGAAGCGCATTTCCAGGACCTGGCCGGCATGAGCGCATTCGTGGAGCAAGTCAGCGGCGTCCCCCTGCCGTTGACGCCGACGCCGAAGCCGAAGCGCGCCCCGCGGCGCCGTTGATCCGAGGAGAAGAACCGCTCGAAGCAGATCTCACCAAGAACAGGAACGGCCAGGTTCAGGGAGCCGCAAGCCCAATGGGAGGGTGTCGATGAAATACCGGGTGAAGTATTGGCGACAATGGGCGATGTTCGCCGCCTTCGCGGCAATCTGCGCCGCGCCGCAGGCGGCGGAGGCGCGCGGCTACAAGGCGGTCGACGGCGCCTTTGGCGGGGTTGTCAGCGGCAGGGTGAGCTTCGAGGGGGCGCTCCCCGTCGATGCCATCGAGCAGATCGCGATCACCAAGAATCCCGATGTCTGCGGCACCGGCAACCGCGAGGTGGTCTGGATCGATGTCGAGGCCGGCGCGCTGCGCGGCGTCTTCGTGTTCATCGACAAGATCGGCGAAGGCAAGCCCTGGCCGGAGCCCGAAGCGGGCGCCTACATCATCTTTCAGAAGGGTTGCCGCTTCCGCCCCTGGGCGCAGGTCGTGAAACCCGGCCCGATCGTCATCCGCAACGGCGACCCCGGCGTGCTGCACAACATCAACGCCCGCGAGATGATCGGGGTCGAGAAGAACCGGGTGGTCAGGCGCACCATGTTCAACTTCGGCCAGCCCGATCCGGGCGACATCGAGGACAAGATCAGGCCCCGGCGCTCGCCCTACATCTCGATCAACTGCGAGGCGCACAACTTCATGTTCGGTTTCATGATGGCGCCCAAGCACCCCTACGCGGTGGTGGTCGGCGAGGACGGCTCGTTCCGGATCGATGGCATTCCGCCGGGCGACTACAAGCTCAAGGCCTGGCATCCGCGACTCGGCGTCCTCAAGGCCACGATAACGGTGCCCGCGGACGGCGCGGTTGAAGCGAATTTCGTCTTCTCCGCCAGCGAGTAGGAGGTTGGCAATGTCGAAGCTGAACAGGATCGGCCGGCGGTCGCACAGGCTGCTTTCGGGTTTGCTGGCGGCGGCCGTGGTGTTGGCTCCGGCGGCGGCGGCGGCGGCCGGCGACACCCCGTCGATCTGGCCGCCGATCGGCCCTCTGCCCGAACGCGCGGCAGCCAAGGAATCGCTGGTCGCCATGGGCCACCGGCTGTTCTTCGACGCCCGCATATCCGGCGACGGCGGCGTCAGTTGCGCCACCTGCCACGACCCGAAACAGGGATTCGGCAAATCGGTCGATCTGGCAGGCGCGGTGCAGCGTCTCTCGGCCGCCTACCCCGGCTCCAGCCACTTCCGCAACGCGCCGACCCTCGTCAACACCGTCTACAAGGCCGATTTCGCCAATGTGGGGTGGAGCTGGGACGGCCACATGGGCGCCAATCTCAATGACGTGATCCGCAACGAGATCACCGAGACGGCGATCATGAACATGGACATGCGCATCATGCACGAGCGCCTGAAGCAGGATCCCGTCTACGTGGCGATGTGTGAAGAAAACTTCGGTGGTGATTGCAGCTCCGGCAAGGCCCGCAAGGCGATCGTCGCCTTCCTCGGGACGCTGGTCTCGAAGGACGCCCCGTTCGACACCGGCGCGATGTCGGACGCCGCGCGGCGCGGCCGGGAGGTCTTCGAGGGCAAGGCGAACTGCATCGCTTGCCACAACGGCCCGTATTTCTCCGACGGCGAGCCCCACAACACCGGGGTGCCGGAAAACCTCGAGATCTTCCGGGACCCGGTGCGGCACCTGACCTACCGCTCGATCCTCACCAACCACGGCGTCCCCAAGATGGAGATCTGGCGCCGCGATGTCGGCTACTTCCTGGTCAGCAAGGATTACGCCGATGTCGGCAGGTTCATCACGCCCACCCTGCGCGAGCTCAAATACACCGCGCCATACATGCACAACGGCGTCATCGACACGCTGGCCGGCGTGGTCGACTTCTACAACTACGGCGGCGGCCACGAAGACCCGCTGGCGGGCGAGCTCGGGCAGCTCGCCCTGAACGACGCGGAAAAGAGCGACCTGGTGGCTTTTCTCGAAAGCCTGAGCAGCGTCACCCCGGTGACGGTGGAGCCGGTCACGATCATCCAGAAATACGAGGTCATCGAGGACTGGCTCGAGGTGCCCAACTGATCGAGGTGCGAGGCGATGAAACAGACCATTGCTTACCTTTTCCTGATCGCGCTGCTGGCGAGCGCGCCAGGCGGCGCGGCCTTTGCCGGAGGCGATCCGGATGTCGATCCGCCGCTGGCCCCCCTGCCGCCGGTGCCGGAGCCGCTCGACAACCGGATCACCGCGGCCAAGGCGGAACTCGGCAAGCTGCTGTTCTTCGATCCCAAACTCACCGGCGACGCCTCTCTCTCCTGCGCCGATTGCCACAACCCGAAGATGGGCTGGGGCACCGACGATCCGATCTGCCGTGGTTATCCAGGCGGCGTCCATTGGCGCAACTGCCACACCGCCGTCAACTCCGGCTACCTCGGCAAACTGTTCTGGCAGGGCAGCGTGACCAGCCTGGAGAGTCAGGCCAAGACCGCCTCGACGGGTGGCATCTCGGGCAACGGCGAGGCGGACATGATGGAGCAGCGCCTGCGCCAGACGCCCTACTATGTCGAGGCCTTCCGCGAAGTCTTCGGAACCGAGCGGCCGATCCTCAACGACGCCTGGCAGGCCATCGCCACCTTCGAGCGGGCGATGCTGTCGCAGATGGATACCCCGCTCGACCGCTACCTGGAGGGCGACGAGACGGCGCTGTCCGAAACCGCCGTCGCGGGCATGGCGCTGTTCACCGGCAAGGCCAACTGCATCGAGTGCCACAACGGGCCGCTGCTCAGCGACGAGAAATACTACAACCTCGGCCTGCCGCGACCGTTCGAGTGGGAAGAATCCGGGATGAACCAGATCACCTTCCGGTTCGAGCTCTACGCCAAGGGGGTGCACGAGAAGTACTACCGCGAGTTCAAGGACGATCTCGGCGTCTACTTCAGCACCAAGCGGCCCCGGGACATGGGCCGGTTCCGCACCCAGCCGCTGCGCTACCTGCTCTACACCGCGCCCTACATGCACGCCGGCCAGTTCTTCACCCTCGAGGAGGTGGTCGAATTCTACAACGACGGCGGCGGCGAGAACGAGTTCACCGAGAGGGTCGGCAACAAGACGCCGATCCTCAAGCCGCTCGACCTGACGGACGAGGAAATGGCGGCGCTGGTCGCCTTCCTCGAAGAGATCAGCGGCGACGAGATCGTCATGGCGAGCCCGATCATCCCGCCCTACGAGCCGATGCCGGACGTGATGGATCTGTCGCAAGCCAGCGCCAAGCGGATCGGGCTCGAGATCTACCTTTCCACGCGCTGACAACCAGGGAGTGCGCCCAATGAAACGACACGACGTCACGGCCGGCCCCGCCAGCAGCGGCCCCGCCAGCGGCGGCATCGAACACACCTGCGTGTCCCGACGCTCGTTCCTCAAGGGCGGCTCGGTGGCCGGGGGCGCCATCATGCTCTCGGGCGTTCCGGGCATGGAGGGCAAGGTTCTGGCCGCGCAGGTCGTGCGCTACCCGCGAATGTTCATCGCCAAGCTGAGCGCCCTGACCACCGACCAGCCGCTCAAGTTCAAATACCCCGACGACGGGCGCAACTCCGGCAGCCTGCTGGTCAAGCTGGGCGAGCGCGCCGGCGGCGGGCTCGGGCCGGACCGCGACGTGGTCGCCTTCAACGCGCTCTGCACCCACCAGGGCGGCCCGATGGGCGGAACCTACAAGCCCGAACACAAGATACTCGGGCCCTGCCCGTTCCACCAGTCGACCTTCGACCTGACCCGCCACGGCATGATCGTCAGCGGCCACGCGACCGAGAGCCTGCCGCAGGTCCTCTTGGAGCTCGAGGGCGACGACATCTACGCCGTGGGCATGATCGGCCTGATCTACGGCCGCCACGACAATCTGAAAGGCTAGAGGGAGTTGCGATCATGACCGCCGACACATCGACGCCGTTCTTTCAGCCCGAAGACCGCATTCCCCTGCCGCCGAAGGATGCCGAGGTCCTGACCACCTGCTGCGACTACTGCGTCATGGCCTGCGGCTACAAGGTCTATCGCTGGCCGGCCAGCAGCCCCGACGGCGGTCCGCGCAAGGACCAGAACGCGATCGGGCGCAACTACCCGCTGCGCCCGCTGCAAGGGGGCTGGGTGGGGCCGAACCAGTTCACCCAGGCGACCTACCGGGGCAGGCTCTACAACATCGTCGTGATCCCCGATCCCGACACCAAGGTGGTCAACCCCGGCGGCGGCCACTCGATCCGCGGCGGCTGCATCGCCCAGAAGGTCTACAACCCGCGAAAACCCACCCAGGACCGGCTGAAGTATCCCATGGTGCGGATCAACGACACCCTGATGCCGGTGACCTGGGATTTCGCGCTCGATATCGTCGCCGAGGTCTCCAAGCACGTCATCCGCCACCACGGCGAGCACTCCTGGGCGATGAAATACTTCAGCTACCAGTATTTCGAGAACACCTACGCCCTGACCAAGCTGGCGCTCAAAAGCATCAACACCCCGGCGATCGCCCACCACGATCATCCCTCGTTCGTGAACTCGGTGCCGGGCTGGGTCGATATCGGCTACGACATTTTCGGCGCCTCGCACGAGGACTTCGCCCTGGCCGACTGCCTGGTAATCTCCGGCACCGATCCGTTCGAGACCAAGACGGCGCTGTGGAACCACTGGATCCTGAAGGGCATCCACGGCAACAAGACCAAGGTCATCATGATCAACCCGCGGCGCACGGCGGGTATCGCCTACGCCGAGAAACACGGCGGCCTCCATCTCGACGTCGATCCGGGTTCCGACACCGTGGTCCACATGGCGCTGCAACGGATCATTCTGGAGAACGGCTGGGAGGACACGGCGTTCATCGAGAAATGGGTGAACAATTTCTGGGAGACCGACTCCGGCTTCGGCCAGGGCACCCGCAACACCCCGTGGCAGTGGCGCACGACCTGGGGCATGTTCCAGGTCAAGGGCTTCGAGGACTGGAAGGCCTGGGTGCTGGCGCAGGAGGAATCCAAACCCGAGGTCGCCGCCGGAATCGCCGGCATCGACGTCGCCAAGCTCTACACCGCCGCCGAGATGATGGCCAAACCCAAGGCCGACGGCAGCCGGGTGAAAACCACGATCTGCATCGAGAAGGGCAATTACTGGTCCAACAACTACCTCAACACCGCCTCGATCGGCACCCTGGGCGTGATCCTGGGCTGCGGCGGCAAGCCCGGCCAGGTGATGACCCGCCTCGGCGGCCATCAGCGCGGCGGCGTCAGCGGCGGCCCCTACCCGGGCATCAAGTCGCCCTACAAGTTCCCCGGCCGGCGGCGCCACCGTCTCGACCTCGACCGCTGGCTCGAGGCCGGCCATGTCCGCTTCGCCTATGTCATCGGCACCACCTGGATCCAGGCGATGGCCGGCTCGACCGCGCTCGACGAGACCTTCAACCGGCTGGTCAAGCTCAACCCCAACCAGGTGCGATCATTCGACAAGCAGACCATCATCGACACGCTGAAGAAGCGGGTCGATTCCGGCGGCACCATGGTGGTCAACCAGGAGATCTATCTGCGCAACCCGATCGGCAGCAAATACGCCGACATCGTGCTGCCCGCCGCGACCTGGGGCGAGGAGGATTTCACCCGCGCCAATTCGGAGCGCCGGGTTCGCCTCTACTCGAAGTTCTACGACCCGCCGGGCGACGCCAAGCCGGACTGGCAGATCGTCGCCATGCTGGCCAAGAAGATGGGTTTTGAAGGCTACGACTGGAAGGATTCCAACGACGTCTTCGAGGAAAGCTGCCGCTTCAGCCGCGGCTCGCGCAAGGACTACAACGCCATCCGCATCATGGCCCGGCGCAAGGGGATGCGCGCTCACGACTTCCTGCGGCAGTACGGCACCACCGGGTTGCAGGCGCCGCTGCTGCTCGACGGCGACCGGATCATCGAGACCAAGCGGCTGCACGACTACAACCGCACCGACCTGCCCGACACCGGGCCGGAAAAGGCGACCATCTTCAACAGCCGTCTGGTGGCCTTCAAGACCCATACCGGCAAGCTCAACCTGGTCAAATCGCCCTGGAACATCTGGTCCGATTTCTACGACTTCATGAAGCCCCGCGACGGCGAGGTCTGGATCATGACCGGCCGCATCAACGAGATCTGGGAATCGGGCTTCGACGATTACGAGCGCCGCCCCTACACCCAGCAGCGCTGGCCGATGAACTTTGTCGAGATCCACCCCGACGACGCCAGGCCCAAGGGGATCGAATCCGGCGACCTGGTCGCCATCGAATCCCACCGGGTCCCGGTCCAGACCGGCCACAACCTCGGCGTCAAAAGCGACGACATGTGGTTCTCTGGGCTGATGAAGCGCGGCCATATCGAGATCAGCTCGGGCCAGTTCTCGGCCGTGGCGATCGTCACCCCGGCGGTCAAGCGGGGGACGATCTTCACCGATTTCCTCAAGCTCGATTCACCGGCCAACAGCATCACCCCGCGGGTGCCCGATCCGATCAGCATGAACTACCGCTTCAAGGTCGCCTCGGGAACCATCACGCGGGTCGGCGAGTCCCCCTTCAAGCACAAGTTCAGCCAGATGACCTTCAAGCGGAGGGACATCGTGTGAGGCGTATCCGCGGTCATCGCGACAGCGAGAACGCACGAGACCGGTTCCTCGATTCCCTCCACCGGGTCATGGCGGGCGACGATCCGCTGTCCAGATGCAGCGCGATCCGGGCGCTGGAGAAGCTTGGCGCGGATGACGAGACCTCGCGGCGGTTGCTGGTCTCGCTCTTGCGCGACCCCGATCCGGATGTGCGCATGGACGCCGCCGCGGCGCTCGGCCGGCTCCGCATCGCCGAAGCCGCCGCCCCCCTGCTCGAGTCCGTTGCCGGCGATCCCGAGGGCGAGGTCCGGATCCAGGCGGTCGGCGCGCTGGCCAGGCTGCGCCCGCCAGAGGCGGTCGAGCCGTTGCTGACCTGTGTGCGCGAGGACGGCTATCCCGAGTTGGACGGTTTCGGCGACGACCTGGGGTATGGCGCCTGCTGGGAGGTCAAGCGGCGCGCCCTCGAGGCGCTGGGCGAGATCGGCGACCGGCGCGCCAGCCAAGCGGTGATCGAACTGCTCACCGACGAGGACGACGACGATCTTCAGGAGAGCGGGTTCCGGGTGCTGGCGCGGCTCGACGGCGCCGCCGCGCGATCGTTCCTGCTCGACCGGCTCGAGAACGGCGGCGCCAGGGTGCGGCGGCGGGCGGCGCGCGCCTTGGTCGCGCTTCCCGGCATCGGCTCCGGCGGGGCCGATGCCGACACCGATATAGAGCGCGCGCTGGACCGTGCGCTGTCGGACCGGGACCCTCATGTCCGCAGCCACGCCGCCCGGGCGCTGGGCAAATTGCGGGGTGCCCTGGCGGCGCCCCGGCTGGCGCCCTTGCTGGGCGACCCGAGCGCCGAGGTGCGGGCCGAGATCGCCGATATCCTCGGGGCGATGCGCGGGGCCGAAGTGGCCGAGAGCCTGGTCGCCTTGCTGGATGACCCGGACCCGGTGGCAAGACGGCGGATCGTGCGGGTTCTCGGCGAGATCGGCGACCCGGCATCGGCCGCCCCCCTGGGCCGGCTGCTCGATACCGGGGACGACGCTCTGCGCTACCAGGCGATCGTCGCCCTGGGACGGATCGGGGGCGCCGGCTTCGAGCGCAAGGTCGCCGCGATCCTCGCCGACCGCGGCGTCGAGGGAACGATCCGCACCCAGGCGGCGCTGGCGCTGGCCAGCCTGATCGGCGGCGCCGAGATCGCCGGCCGGGAGGCCGAAACACCAGAAGAGCCGGAGGGATGCGACCCCGAGCAGGCTCCGCTCCACGCCGCCTTC
>JACZTQ010000084.1 GCA_022573605.1 Pseudomonadota bacterium
CGCCTCCGCCACCATCGACATCGAGCACGACGACGCCGAGACCGCCAAGCTCGCCACGCCGCTGCTTTGCCTCTGGGGTGCGAAGGGCGTGATCGAGCGCTGCTTCGACCCCCTCGCGCTGTGGCGCGAACGGGCCAGCGACGTGCGCGGCCACGCGCTGCCCTGCGGCCATTTCATGCCCGAGGAACTGCCCGCCGAGATCACCCGCGAACTGGCGGATTTCTTCGGCGCTTGAGCGCGCGACGCGTTCATGTTGCGCCCCGGGTTTGCGCCCCTCGGGCCGCGCGCCGACGCGCGCACCCCGACGGGAGGCGCGGCGGCCCCACCCCCACCACCTGACACCGCCACGCGCTTTGCGCGGGCGGCGGGTCATTCCCGGTATCGACCCATTCATTGCCGCGCTAAGCTTTGAGTCGTAGCAACCATGCCGGCCGTTTCCCAGCCTGACCGATGAGGAGTGCATCACCACCATGATAAACGCCAAACCGCTGGCCGGGCTGCTGGTCCTCGACCTCTCGCAGGGTATCGCCGGCCCCTATTGCGCCCGGCTGCTGGGCGATCACGGCGCGCGGGTGCTGAAGGTCGAGCCGCCCGGGGGCGACTGGATGCGCGAGCTCGGCCCCGGACCCGGCGCCACCTCGGCCAGCGCGCTCTATTACAATCTCGGCAAGGAAAGCCTGGTGCTGGACCTGAAGCAGGCCCGCGATCTGGGCCGCGCCCTGGCGCTGGCGGCGCGCGCCGACGTGGTGATCGAAAGCTCTCGCCCCGGCGCGATGGCCAAGCTCGGCCTTGGGTTCGAGGCGGTGCGGGCGCGCAACGCCGCGGTGATCTACCTCTCCATCTCGGGTTTCGGCCGGACCGGGCCGCGCGCGGGCGAGCCGCTGACCGACACCGTGGCCCAGGCCTTCTCCGGCTACATGTCGATCAACCGGGACCGCGACGGCATCCCGCACAAGACCGGCACCACCATCATCGACGCGGTCACCGGGCTCTACGCCTTCCAGGCGGTCACCCTGGCGCTGTGGCCCGGCGGCGCCCGCGAGGCGCGCCATCTCGACGTGTCGCTGATGGGTTCGGCGGCGGCGGTGCTCGGGCCCAAGGTGCTCGAGGCCGCTTTCCTCGGCCGCGCGCCGGAGACCATCAACGCGCCCGCCGGCAGCTACCGCACGAGCGACGGCTGGATCGCCGTCACCCTGGTGCGCGAGAAGCAATTCCAGGCGCTGGTGCGCGCGATCGGCGAGCCGGACCTGGCGCGCGACCCGCGCTTCGCCGACTTCGCCGAGCGGTCGCGCAACCTGGCGCCGCTGCAGGAGATCATCGCCGCGCGCCTGGCCGAGCGAACCACCGAGGACTGGGTCACCCGCTTCACCGCGGCCGGCGTGCTGGCGAGCCGGATCAACGGCTTCGGCGACTGGCTGGCGGACCCGCATGTCGTGGCCTCCGGCACCGCGCCGATGGTCGAGGTGATGGCGGGGACATCGCTGCCGGTGCCGCGCAACCCCGGCCAAAAGGCGCAAGACCGCCCCTGCCCCGGCATCGGTGAACACACCGCGGCCGTGTTGCGGGAATTCGGACTGGATTGACCGATGGACCCGCCCCGCCAACCTCCCGAAGGTCGGGGCTCATGCACTGCCCCCGCCGATTTCGCCCCCCACTCCCTCTGGGCTTCGCAGGGGACCGTGGCCGCAGATGCGGCCACGTAAGCCCCGGAGAAGGGGACGGGGGGGAGGCTGCGGCGGTGCGACTGGGCGCGGCCTCAGACGAACTCGGCGATCGGCTCCGGGCTCGGCGTCGCCAGTTCCAGCGCCTCCTCCAAGGTGAACGCGCCTTCGAACAGCGCCCGCCCGACGATGGCGCCGGAGATGTTGTAGAGGTATTTCAGCGCCGAGATATCGTCCAGCGACCGGGCCAGGCCGCTGGCGATCACCGGGGTCGCGGTCGCCGAGGCCAGCCGGGTGACCAGCGCCAGGCTGGACAAGGGCAACTCCAGATCGCGGTCGATATCGGTGAAGATGATCTGCGACAGCGGCCAGCCGGCGAATTGCTTGACGAAATCCTCGGCCCCGAAGGCGGTGCTTTCGCGCCAGCCGTCGATCACCACGCGCCCCTGCCAGACATCGATGCTGACGACGATCTGGTCGGGATAGGCATAGCTGAGTTCCTTCACCATCTGGGGCCAGCGCACCGCCGCGGTGCCGAACACCATGCGCCCGGCCCCGGCCTCGAACCAGTCGCGCACCTGCTCGGCGCTGCGGATGCCGCCGGCGACCTGCACCGGCACCCCGGCCTGCACGATGATCTCGCGGATCAGCTCCGCGTTGCTGCCGTCACCGGCGACGGCGTCGAGGTCGACCACATGCAGCCACTCCGCGCCCGCCCGGGCGAACGCCTTGGCGGTCTCCACCGGGTCGGCGTCATATTCGACCGGCTCGTCGATCCGGCCGCGGGTCAGGTTCACGCAGCGCCCGCCGCGCAGAGCGATATAGGGATAGATGATCATGTCGTTTCCTCCGCCCATACCGGTCGCCAATACCGGTTGCCAAGGCCAATCGACGGTCCGTCGGCAGTGCAGAAGCAGCGCCCACCGGCCGGTCCCTCCCCCCGGATGGTGCGTCCAGTCAATGTCGGCGATATGGGGCAAGGAATCAACTCCTGCCTGCTCCAATCGCGACACTTGCAAAATCCATCGCGACACGGTGAGACTGGTCAGGAGATTTTCGCGCCGAATAATGCCGGAAAAACATCCGTCTGCAGGAGGACCCAATGACCGGCGACCGCATCGATCCGCTTGCCCTGAAATTCTCCGAGCCGCGCTATTTCGAGGATTTCGAGCCCGGCGAGCGATTCTATCTGCCCTCGCGGACCATGACCGAGGGGGTGTTCTCGGCCTTCCAGGCCGCCTCCGGCGACAACCACCCGATCCACTACGACCGGCACTATTGTCAATCGATTGGCCACCGCGACCTGCTGGCGCACGGCTACCAGGTGCTGATCCAGGCCTGCATCGGCGCCGGCGTGCTGCCCCAATTGATGGGGCCGTCGCTGATCGGCTTCATCGAACAGTCGTCGCGCTTCCTCAGGCCGGTCTATTGCGGCGACACGCTGTATGCCGGGGTCGAAATCGCCGAGTTGAAGCCCCAGCGCACCACCGGCGTAATGACCTGCCGGATCACCATCCACAACCAGGACGGCGACCTGGTGCTGGAGGGCGAGCAGAAATACCTGCTGCGCAAGCGCCCGGCCGGAAGCGCGGCGCATCCGGCGGGGTAGCAGGGCGGACATGTTTGTCCGCCCTCGCCGTCGCTTGCCCGCAGCCGCGCTACCCGGCTCGCGCTGAAGGGTTCCGCCCGGGTGGAGCTTGCTCGAGACCGGCCCCGCCCGATCCCGCGAGGCGGGTTGGAAAGCTTGCGGTGGCATACCAAATACGAATAGATGAACCAGCGGCGCGGAAGATTCGCCGGACCAAGAGGGGAATCTGATGAGTGATCTCGTGCGCTACGCGCTCGACGGGAGTGTCGCTGTACTGACGGTAGACAACCCACCGGTCAACGCGCTGGGGATCGGTGTGCGCACCGGCCTCAAGGAAAGCATCGAGCGAGCCATCGCCGACCCCGAGGTCGATGCGATCGCGCTGATTTGCGCCGGGCGCACCTTCTTCGCCGGAGCCGATATCGCCGAATTCGGCAAGCCGCCGGCCTCGCCAACCCTGCGCGAAGTGCATGAGATGATGGAGAGCTGCTCCAAGCCGATCGTCGCCGGTATCCACGGCACGGCGCTGGGCGGCGGGCTCGAGACCGCTCTTGCCTGCCACTACAGGATCGCGGCGCCCGGCGCCCTGCTCGGCCTGCCCGAGGTCAAGCTGGGCATCCTGCCCGGCGCCGGCGGCACCCAGCGATTGCCGCGCCTGGTCGGGGTCGAGAAGGCGATCGAGATGATCTGCACCGGCGAGCCGATCGATGCCCGCCAGGCTCTTCAAATGGGCGTGGTGGACGCGCTGGCCGAGGGCGACCTGCGCGACGCGACAATCGATTACGCCGACTATATCGCCGCCGAGGGTCTTCCCCTGAAACGGGTGCGCGACCGCGACCGGCTGATCGCCGAGGCGGCGCGGCGCCCCGAGATCTTCAGTTTCGCCCGCAAGCACTACGCCGGCGCCAGGCGCAATTTCCTCGCCCCGCAGCACTGCATCTCCGCCATCCAGGCCGCCACCGAGATGGACTTCGAAGGCGGCATGCGGCGCGAGCGCGAACTGTTCAACGAGCTTATGGCCTCCGACCAGTCCACGGCGCAGCGGCACTTTTTCTTTGCCGAGCGCCAGGCCCGCAAGATCCCCGACGTGCCGCGCGACACAACCCGGCGCGAGATCAAGGCCGCGGCCGTCATCGGCGCCGGCACCATGGGCGGCGGCATCGCGATGACCTTCGCCAACGCCGGCCTGCCCACGGTGATCGTCGAGACCAGCCGGGAGGCGCTCGAGCACGGCATGGACGTGATCCGGCGCAACTACGAGCGCACCGCGCACAAGGGCCGGATCAGCGAACGCGATGTCGAGACCCGCATGGCGCTGCTGACCCCCAGCCTCGATCTCGCCGACGTGGCCGGGGCCGATATCGTCATCGAGGCGGTGTTCGAGAACATGGAGCTGAAGAAGCAGGTGTTCGCCCGGCTCGACGCCGTCGCCAAACCGGGCGCGATCCTGGCCACCAACACCTCGACCCTCGACATCGACCAGATCGCCGCCGCGACTTCCCGCCCCGAAGATGTCATCGGCCTGCATTTCTTCAGCCCGGCCAACGTGATGCGGCTGCTGGAGGTGGTGCGGGGCGAGCAGACCGCCAAGGAGGTGATCGCCACCTGCATGGACCTGGCCAAGCGCATCTCCAAGGTGCCGGTGCTGGCCGGGGTCTGCCACGGCTTCATCGGCAACCGCATGCTGCACGCCTATTTCGACCAGGCCTATGCACTGCTCTACGAGGGCTGCCAGCCGCGCGACGTCGATAAGGCGATCCACGATTTCGGTTTCAAGATGGGTCCGTTCGCGATGGCCGACCTGGCCGGGCTGGATGTGAGCTGGCGGGTCCGCAAGGAGACCGGCCAGAGCCAGCCGATCGCCGACCGGCTGTGCGAGATGGGCCGCTTCGGCCAGAAGACCGGGGCGGGCTTCTACCGCTACGCCGAGGGCAGCCGCACCCCCCGGCCCGACCGGGAGGTCACCGCCATCGTCGAGGAGGAAGGGCTGAAGCGCCACGAGGTCCGGCGCGCGATCGGCGCCGACGAGATCGTCGAGCGCTGCCTGCTGGCGCTGGTCAACGAGGGCGCCAGGATACTCGAGGAGGGCATCGCCCTGCGCGCCTCCGACATCGACGTGATCTATGTCCACGGCTACAGCTTCCCGGTCTATCGCGGCGGGCCGATGTTCTGGGCCGGCCAGATCGGGCTCGGCCGGGTGCTGGAGACGATCAAGGGTTTCCACGACGCCGGCCACGGCGATGTCTGGCAGCCCGCGCCCCTGCTCGAGCGGCTGGCCGCCGAGGGCCACAGCTTCCAGGACCACGACCAGGCCGGGGGTTGAAAATGCGAGCGACCCAGGCGGCGCCGACGCCCCTCGACCGGAACCGGTCAGGGCCAGACGCACTGCCCCCGCCGATTTCGCCCCCCCACTCCCTCTGGGCTTCGCAGGGGA
Source organism: Pseudomonadota bacterium (assembly GCA_022573605.1). GTDB lineage: Bacteria > Pseudomonadota > Alphaproteobacteria > Rhodobacterales > Rhodobacteraceae > Thermohalobaculum. Next base: position 5,684 of record JACZTQ010000084.1, read on the forward strand.
CCGTGGCCGCAGATGCGGCCGCGTAAGCCCCGGAGAAGGGCCGGGGGGGAGGCGTGCGACGATGCCGCCGGGTGCGGCCGATGAGCCCGCGCGGATGACCGCCGGCATTGCCCCCGAGGCCGACCCCGCCGCGGCCGGTTTCGACCCCGCCCGCCTCGCCCGCCTGGACCCCTGGATGCAGCGCTATGTCGATGCCGGCAAGCTCCCCGGCGCCCTCGCCCTGGTCGCCCGCCGGGGTGGCGTGGCCTGGTGCGGCTGCGTCGGGCAGCGCGACGTCGAGCGCGGCACCCCTTGGACCCGCGATACCCTGATCCGGATCTACTCGATGACCAAGCCGGTCACCGCGACGGCGCTGATGATGCTCTACGAGCAGGGGCTGTGCCATCTCGACGACCCGGTCGACCTCTATCTCCCGGAATTCGCCGCACCCACGGTGCTGCGCCCGGACGCAACCTCGGTCGATGATGTCGAGCCGGCCCTGACCCGCCCGACCCTGCACCACCTGCTGACCCACACCTCGGGGTTTACTTACGCCTTCCAGGACGGCCTGCTGGCCGAGGCCTACCGCCGCGACGGGGTCGATTTCAGCGCCCGGGGCGCCACCCTGGCCGAGACCGTCGCCCGCCTCGCCCGGCTGCCGCTCGGCTTCGAGCCCGGCGCCCGCTGGCACTACTCGGTCTCGACCGACCTGATCGGGCGCATCGTCGAGGTGATCTCGGGCCGCTCGCTGGACCGGGTCCTGCGCGAGGACATCTTCGCCCCCCTGGGCATGGACGACACCGCCTTCGCGGTGCCCGAGGCCAAGCTCGGCCGCCTCGCCAGCCTCTACGCCAAGCCGCCCGAAGGCGGCATGGAACTCTCCGAGGACGGTCCCGGCAGCCGGTTCCGCGAGGGCGAGGTAAGCCAGCATTCCGGCGGCGGCGGGCTGGTCTCGACGGTGGATGATTATTTGCGTTTTGCCGCGATGCAGCGCGGCGGCGGCGCGCTCGGCGATGTTCGCCTGCTCGGCCCGCGCACCGTGGCTCTGATGGCCTCGAACCACCTGCCCGGCGATCTCGCCTCGATGGGCCAGAAGGTCTGGGCCGAGGTGTCCTTCGCCGGCATCGGCTTCGGCCTCGGCGGTTGGGTCATGCTCGATCCGGTGCGGGCGCAGACGCTGGGCAGCCCCGGCGATTTCGGCTGGGGCGGCATGGCCAGCACGGTCTACTGGGTCGATCCGGCGGAGGAGATGGTGGTGATCTTCCTGACCCAGCTCACGCCGTCGAGCAGCTACCCGATCCGCAACGAGCTGCGCGCGCTGGTCTACTCGGCGCTGGTCGATTAGGGCCGCGGCGTCAGGACGAGAGCCGGATCAAGGCCGGGTTTCCAATGTCGGATACTTCGCCACAACCGGTCGCTCACCCGCGCACACCGGTGCGTCCGGGTTGTGCCAATTCCTGCCGCTCGGGTGTCCCTGGCGAACGGCAGGGATGCTGAAAAAACAGACATACGAACCGGAGCGAAAACCTGCATCGGCCCTATTCGAATGCTCACGTCTCAACGGGCGCGAGGGCGTCGCGTAGAAAGCGCCGGGCAACCTCCCGGACTTCAGACAAAGCGCTAACGCTGCAAGCGAACGGATAGACTGGACGCACGTCGTGGCAGATACCGACGCCATAAAGTGCGATCTGTCTCTCTTCCTGAAGGCGCGCAACAACCTCCTTCAGATGGTTGAACAGATAGTCCCCAGGATTCGCAGCAAGGGTGCTATCGTCCACTGGGGCGCCGTCAGATACAATGAACAGTACACGCCTTTCGGCGTACGGCGAAAGTAACCTCGCCGCTGCCCACTCCAACGCCTCGCCGTCGATGTTCTCCTTGAGTAGCCGTCTCCGAAACATTGCACCCATGTAAGGTGGTGCATCGTCGTCGAATGCCGAGTAAACGATGTGACGCAACGCACATAGCCTGCCGGGTCCCTCTGGACTTCCCGCCTCGATCCATTCCTCCCTGACAGGCGAGCCGCGCCAGAAGCGAGTGGTAAAGCCGAGGACTTCGAAGCGAATACCCCAAGATCGTGCAAATTCCACAAAATATGCGGCGAGCGTATTGGCAATCTCAACCTTGCTCCGCATTGAACCCGAATGATCAATCAACATCGTCGCTGCCGTTGGGCACGACGGCGCAGCGCCCAGAGCCGCACGTACGTCCGAGTTGATCTTTCCTAAATCGGAGCGACAGAACCATTGATATTCGCGCTGCGCTCGGGAGGCTTGATCATCCGCCACCAAGGGATCGGCTTGTCAGGTCGTGCAAGCAAGTCTCCGGCTGCGACAACCTTGTCATGCGCGTCAGAGAAAACCCTGTAATCCACGAATCGCTCCCATTGACCGCCGGGTTCGACGGGCCGCGACGCCCGCCGCGATACTGGCTTCCTGTTAGGATCGGTTCAAGTCCGATTTCAGCTCGAACCAATCGATCCACGCCTGACCCGGAACGACTGGGTTGGGTCATGAGTGCGCGTTCAGTGTCCTCGAGGGCCATGTCTGCGATGCAGCGCTAAACCGACTTTCAGTAGCGCGTAGGGCGGGGTTTACCCCGCCAAGACTCCAATCGGCTCGAATAGGCGGGGTAAACCCCACCCTACCTCGCAATTCAAAACCTGATTTTTTGAATTTCCAACAATATCAATGTTTTGATCCCCTGTTCGCGCGTGAACACTTCCGTCTGGAAGATTGCGGGACGGGTGCGCAGAATGCGCACCCCGCCCTACAGCGCCGCGCCGAAGGCCTCGAACAGCGGCCGGTTCACCGGATCGGTGCCGGCGTCATACTCCGCATGCCACTGGACCCCGAGGGCAAACCCCGGCGCGTCCGCCACCACCAGCGCCTCGGGGGTGCCGTCCCCGGCCCAGCCCTCGACGGTGATGCGCCCGGCCTCGGCCAGCAAGCCCTGCCCGTGCAGCGAGTTGACCATGACCTCCTCGCGCCCGAGCAGCGCCGCGAGCCGCCCGCCCGGCGTCAGCCAGACCCGTTGGCGCGGGCGATAGATCACCTCCGGGTCGGTCTCGCCCGGCGGCATGCGGTGGTTCATCCGGCCGGGCAGGTCGCGGATCTCCGGGTGCAGGGTGCCGCCGAAGGCGACGTTGATCTCCTGGAACCCCCGGCAGATGCCGAACAGCGCCACCCCGGCCGCGACCGCCGCGCGGATCAGCGGCATGGCGACGGCGTCGCGGCCCTGGTCGTATGGCTCGTAGGCCGCCGACGGCGCCACCCCGTAGAGGCCTGGGTGCACGTTCGGCCGCGCGCCGGTCAGCACCACGCCGTCGAGGATCTCGACCAGATGGCCGATGTCCTGGGTCTCGGGCATTCCGGGAATGATCAGCGGCACGGCGCCGGCGATCCCGGCGACGGCGTCGATATAGCGAAAGCTGGCCCGCTGGCCCGGCGCGCCCGGCCCGATCGTCAGGGCGTTGCCGATGACCCCGACGGTCTTGCGGCGCACGGCCCGTTCACCCGCGCCCGATGAACGGCATTTTCGTCGCCATGATGGTGATGAACTGCACGTTGCTCTCCAACGGTAAATTCGCCATCTGAACAACAGTTTGCGCGATGTGGCCCACGTCCATCAGCGGCTCCGGCCGGGTCGAGCCGTCGGCCTGGGTCACGCCGGCGGCCATCTTCCCGGTCATCTCCGAGGCGGCGTTGCCGATGTCGATCTGGCCGCAGGCGATGTTGAAGGGGCGCCCGTCCAGCGACAGGCACCGGGTCAGCCCGGTGATGGCGTGCTTCGAGGTCGTGTAGGGCACCGAGCCGGGCCGCGGCACATGGGCCGAGATCGATCCGTTGTTGATGATCCGCCCGCCCTGCGGGTCCTGCCCGCGCATCCGGGCGAAGGCCGCCCGGGCGCAGAGAAAGGCGCCGTGCAGATTAACGGATATCACCGTGTTCCAGTCTTCCACGGTCAGCTCGTCGATCGGCCTGGCCGCGACATTGGCGCCGGCATTGTTGAACAGCAGGTCGAGCCGCCCGAAGCGCGTCACCGTGGCCGCGAAGGCCGCCTCCACCGCCGCCGGATCGGAGACATCGCAGGGCGCCGCCAGCGCCCGCTCCGCCGCCCCCGCCCCCGTGCCAGAGAGCGCCGCCGTTTCCTCCAGCGCCTCGCCCCGGCGCCCGATCAGCGCCACCCGCCAGCCATCCGCCAGCAGCGCCAGCGCGCTCGCCCGGCCGATGCCCGAGCCCGCGCCGGTGACCAGTGCCACACCCGCCATGCCGTCCTCCGTAAATTTCACCCCCCATGCGATAACTTCCCCGGGGCCCGGCGGCAAGTTCGTCGCCCGCCGGCGCCGAACCCTCTGGCAACCGGGGACCGTCTGCGCTAGTCCATCACATGGGTGATGACGGCAGAGGTGCGACCCGGTGGACGCGAAGACGGTAAAATCGGCGGTGCGGGTCCTGGCGATCTTCGAGGTGTTCGAATCCGAGCGCCGGTCGCTGACCATCTCGGAGCTGGTCGAGCGATTGCAAATCCCCCAGTCCAGCACCTCGACCCTGATGAAGAGCCTGGTCGCCAAAGGCTTCGTCGAGTTCGAGGCCGGCACCAGGCGCTACCGCCCCTCGGTCCGCCTCGCCTTCCTGGGCAACTGGGTGCTGGGCTCGACCGACGTGATCGCGCGCATTCACGCGCTGGCGCAGACCCTCTCGGAGCGCACCGGCGAGACCATCCTGATCGGCGCCGAGAACGGGCTCTACATGCAGTATCTCTCGGTCGTGGTCTCGTCCCACACCCTCAGCATCGCGCTGCACCCGGGGTTGAAGCGGCCGCTGCACCTCTCCGGGCTGGGGCTGATGCTGCTGTCGCTGAAGAGCGACCCCGAGATCGGCCGGATAGTCCGGCGCTACAATGCCGAGCACGGCGATCCGGGCGGGCCGCGCCTCTCCGAGCGCGCGGCGCTCGGCATGGTCGAGACGGCGCGGCGCCAGGGCTGGTGCGAGACCGCCAACCTGATCACCGAGGGCGCCGGCTCGATCGCCACCCTGCTGCCCCTGCCCCGCGCGGAGAGGCCTCTGGCGATCGGCATCGGCGCCCCGGTCAGCCGCCTGCTGGCGCGCCGCGACATCCTGCAAAGGGCGTTGACGGAGGCGGTGGCGGAGTTCTCCGCCGCGACGCTTTCATCTTAAGCCCCTGAAAAACAATCGTAAACTCGATCCGCCTGCTATCTTCCCCCACGTGGTCCCCCACTCTCGGATCATGAATGGAGGATAGAAACATGAACCGTCGTAAAATCATCGCCGCCGCTGCCGCTCTGCCGGTTTTGGGGGCGATATC
>JACZTQ010000403.1 GCA_022573605.1 Pseudomonadota bacterium
ACGCTTCCAGCGAGCCGCCCGGACCCTGCATCGCCATATGCCCCATCCGGGCGCCGGTCTTGTGGCCGACGCCGGCGCGGATCATCTCGTCATCTTCCCACACCGTGCCATCGAACAACACCAGTTCGGCGCCGCGCAACCGCTCGGCCAGGGCCCCGGTCATGCGGGCGCAGCCGGGGATGTAATACGCCGCCGCCCCCCCGGCGCAAAGGCGCACGCCCACGGTCTGCTCGCCTTCGAGATCGGTCCGCACCTCGCCTCGCTCCATGAACAGCGGCACCTTCCCCGGCACCGCGAACAGCTCCGCCACCACCCCCGGCGCGATCTCGGCCGGCTGGCCCAGCGCCATGGTCCGCTTCTCCACCAGCTCCGGGTTCAGCACATCGAAGATCGCGTTCCGCCCGATCAGCGCCGCGATCTCGCCGGTGCTGAACAAGACGAACGGCTGCTGCTCGCGCAGGGTCAGCAGGCCGGCAACATGGTCGATATCCCCGTTGGTCAGCAGCACGCCGCAGAGCGGGCTGGTGCGCGGCCCGCTCGGGTGCAACGCCGGGGATGCGGTGAGCTGGGCGCGGATGTCGGGCGAGGCGTTGATGATCGCCCAAGCCGCGCCATCGGCGCTGACCGCGATCGACGACTGGCTGCGCGACGGTATCTCGCCGCGCCGCGCCTTGATGCAATTGCGGCAGCCGCAATTCCACTGCGGCAGGCCTCCCCCCGCGGCGGAACCAAGGATGAGAATGCGCAGGCTGGTCAGATTCGCCGTCCGCGATCCGGCCTCAGAACAGGTCGTCTTCGCGCTCGTCGGCGGGATAATACATGTTGATTTCCATGCCGAGGCAGATCTCTTCAATCTTCGGGGCAGTCCAGGCCATCGTGCTTTCCTCCATCGGTTCGCGCGGCCGGATTTCGACGCCGGGTTCGATCCCGGCGCAATTTTTTGAACGTCGCTCGCGCGCATCACCGCCATTCCAACCAATGTCGCCCGCCTTGTCCAGCTAATTATGATTTTCAACGCCAAACCCGGGCCGCGATCACCGAACAGTGAACGGCGTATTGCGCGCGGCGCGGCGGATGCGATGACCGAGCCGCCTTCCAGTCCGCAGCCATACCCCCTAGAACTAACGCATGAGCGGGCTCGAGATCGATTCCATCTGCTGGCAGTACGGCAATCGGGAGGTGTTGAACGACATCAGCCTCGCGGTCGGGCCTGGAACCTTCTGCGCATTGCTCGGCCCCAACGGCGCGGGAAAGACGACGCTGTTCGCGCTCGCCACCCGGCTTTTTCATGCCCGCACCGGCCGGATCCTGATCGACGGCATCGATCTCGCCCGCAACCCCGGCGCGGCCCTGGCCCGGCTCGGCATCGTGTTCCAGCAGCCCACCCTCGATCTCGATCTGTCGGTCGCTCACAACCTGGAATATTTCGGCGCGCTGCACGGCTTGGCGGCCCGCGACACCATGCGGCGCGCCGGCGAGATGCTGGAGTTGCTGGGCCTCGCCGAGCGGCTGCGCGACAAGGTCAGAACCCTCAACGGCGGCCACCGCCGGCGCCTGGAGATCGCCCGGGCCCTGCTCCATGGCCCCAGCGTGCTGTTGCTCGACGAGCCCACCGTGGGCCTCGACGTGGCGACCCGCCGGGCGATCACCGATCACGTCCATGACCTGTGCGCCAGACTGGGAGTCGCGGTCCTCTGGGCGACCCACCTGGTCGATGAGGTGCGCGACGGCGACGCCGTGGTGGTGCTGCATCACGGCCGCATCGTCGCCCGCGGCTCGGCCCGCGAGGTGGCCGAAACCGCCTCCGCCGCCGACCTGGTATCGGCGTTCTCGCGCCTGACCGCCGACACCGCAGAGGGCGTTGCGGCGCAATGACCATATCGGCCTATCTCCGGTGCCTCGCGGCGGTGGTGCGGCGCGACGCGACGCGTTTCGTGCACCAGCGCGCCCGGCTGCTCGCGGCCCTGGTGCGCCCGCTGCTGTGGCTGGTCGTGTTCGCCGCCGGGTTCCGCTCGATCCTCGGCGTCTCGATCATCCCGCCCTACGAGACCTACATCACCTACGAGGTCTACATCCTGCCCGGCCTGGTCGGGATGGTGCAGCTTTTCAACGGCATGCAGTCCTCGCTGTCGATGGTCTACGACCGCGAGATGGGCTCGATGCGGCTGATGCTGACCAGCCCGCTGCCGCGCTGGTGGCTGCTGTTCTGCAAGCTCGCGTCGGGCTGCGTGATGTCGATCCTTCAGGTCTACGTCTTCCTCGCGGTTGCCGCCCTGGTGGTCGGCGGCCCCGAGCCCTGGGGCTATTTGCTGGCGCTGCCGGTGCTGGTGCTGACCGGGTT
>JACZTQ010000085.1 GCA_022573605.1 Pseudomonadota bacterium
CCCGGCATCCGAAACAGTGATTGAAACTACAGTGATTGAAACTCCCGTGCGCATACCGCAGACTCGCACAGGCGCAGCTTAAAGGGAATCCTGAATCGGACTCCTCCGTTTCGGCTAATCCACTAGTCTGTGCGGCGAAGCCTGAGCGGACCCGTCGATGCACCTCGTGTCAAATCCTGCCCGACCCTCTCGCCCAGCCGGGGATTTCATCGAATTCGTCGAGCGGTTCGACGGCTTCGGCGCGAAAACCGAGGTCTTCGAGGAAGACGGCCTTAGCTATTATGTCAACGAATTCTGGACCTCGCGCCAGAGGCAGGCCGGGCGGATCCATGAAATCAGCTACCGGGCCTGCTTCAAGGCGCAGCTTCCGGGGTTCTTCATCGCCGGTCTGAGCGCGGCCGGGGACACCGTCCACGACCCGTTCATGGGGCGCGGCACGACCCCGATCCAGGCTGCGGTCATGGGTCGCCGCGCCGTCGGCGTCGACATCAATCCGCTCAGCGTGCTGCTGACGCGGCCCCGGTTGGCGCCGGTCACGCCGGGCGCCGTCGAGGCCCGGCTCGGGGAGATATCTCAGGCCGGCGCCGCAGCCGCCCCGGACCCGCTCGACGGCGATCTGCTGGAATTCTACCACCCGGAGACGCTGGCCCGGATCAAGGGGCTGCGGGAGTGGTTCGCGAGGCGCGAGCCTGCCGACGCTATCGACGACTGGATCCGGATGGTGGCGCTGAACCGGCTGACCGGCCACTCGCCGGGGTTCTTCTCGGTCTACACCATGCCGCCGAACCAGGCGGTCTCCGCACGCTCCCAGCGCCGGATCAACGCCCGGCGGGGCCAGACGCCGCCGGTCCGCAATGTCACTGCGATCATCGCCAGGAAGAGCCGGAGCCTGCTTGGCGGCGGCGCTCATTCAGCCTCGCACCGCCCCGACCTGCGCTGCGCCCCGGCCCAGCACACGCCGCACCTTGCCGACGCGTCGGTCGACCTGGTGGTGACCTCGCCGCCGTTCCTCGACATCGTGAACTACGCCGACGACAACTGGCTGCGCTGCTGGTTCGCCGGGATCGACCCGGCCGCGGTGCCGATCGCCATGCACCGCAGCGTCGAGGCCTGGACCGCCTTCGTGCGCGAGGTGTTCGGCGAGCTTGCCCGGGTGGTGCGGCCGGGCGGGCATGTGGCCTTCGAGGTCGGCGAGGTGCGCAACGCAAAGGTGCTGCTCGAGCGGGCGGTGCGCGATGCGGTCGAGGGGCTTCCGTTCGCCATCGAAGGGGTCGTGGTCAATCTCCAGGATTTCACCAAGACGTCGAATTGCTGGGGGGTTTCGAATAATAAAAAGGGCGTGAACACGAATAGAATCGTTATCATGGTCAGAAAATAAATACTGGAATTATGCCAGGTTGCGCGAAGAGTGATGCCAGCTTGCGCCAGGCGCGGGGGCTGAAGGCGAACCCGCAGGGCTCGATCACATGCACCGGCACAGCCAGGCAGGCGCCGAGCCGCAGCACCGCTCCGACATTGAGCGCGATGTCCGGCTGAAACAGCGCCAGGCGGATTATTGCATCATGGTGCTTGCTTATCGGCCCGGTGTTCTGCAAAAAGCCCTCCGACTGCCGCCGATGCGCGGCGCGTTGTCCGCTGGACCATGGCGCGCGCCCTGGACCATGGCGCGCGCCACGGATAGGCAGGCGCGCATCGTAGCGCGACGGGGATTCGATGATAAGGTCCCGCGCGTTCGGCTTGCCGCCCTCGAGGCGGCCCGAGTAAAAAGGGGAAGACAGACGTGTCTCACGCAGATAGCCACCCCGGAGACAGCGGCGGGGACGGCACCCGGCGCGATTTCCTGTACATCGCCACCGGAGCCGTCGGCGCGGTGACGACGGGGGCCGCCGTCTGGCCGCTGATCGACCAGATGAACCCCTCGGCCGACGTGCTGGCCCTGGCTTCGATCGAGGTCGATATCGGCGAGGTCGAGACCGGCACCCAGCTCACCGTCAAGTGGCGCGGCAGGCCGGTGTTCATCCGGCGGCGCACCGCCGAGGAGATCGCGGCGGCGCGCGCCGTGGATCTGGCGGACCTCAAGGACCCGGGCGCCGAGAACAAGAACCTGCCCGCCGACGCCGACGCCTCGGACGCGAACCGGGCGCTCGACAAGGCCGGCGAGTGGCTGGTGATGATCGGTGTCTGCACCCATCTGGGCTGCGTGCCGCTGGGCAACGGCGCCGGTGAGTTCGGCGGCTGGTTCTGCCCCTGCCACGGCTCGCATTACGACACCTCGGGCCGCATCCGCAAAGGCCCGGCGCCGAAGAACCTGGAAGTGCCGCTGGTGGCCTTCATCTCCGATACCGTCATCAAGCTGGGCTGAGGGAGAACACAATGAGCGGCATCCCGCACGATCACTACACCCCCGGGACCGGCATCGAGCGCTGGCTGCACAGCCGGCTGCCGATCGTCGGCCTGATCTACGCGACGCTGATGATCCCGACCCCGAAGAACCTCAACTGGATGTGGATCTGGGGCATGATCCTGGCCTTCTGCCTGGTCATGCAGATCGTCACCGGCATCGTCCTGGCCATGCACTACGTCCCGAACGTGGCCCAGGCCTTCGCCTCGATCCAGCATATCGACCGCAACGTGAACGGCGGCGCGCTGCTGCGCGACATCCACTCCAACGGCGGCTCGCTGTTCTTCGTGGCGGTGTATTTCCACATCTTCCGCGGCCTCTACTACGGCTCCTACAAGGCGCCGCGCGAGATCACCTGGATCATCGGCATCCTGATCTACCTGGCGATGATGGCGACCGCTTTCATGGGCTATGTGCTGCCCTGGGGCCAGATGTCGTTCTGGGGCGCCACCGTGATCACCAGCCTGTTCTCGGCCATCCCCCTGGTCGGCGATCCGATCGTCGAGTGGCTGTGGGGCGGTTTCGCGGTCGGCAACCCGACCCTGCAACGCTTCTACTCGCTGCACTACCTGCTGCCCTTCGTGATCGCGGCCCTGGTGGCGGTCCATATCTGGGCCTTCCACACCACCGGCAACTCGAACCCGACCGGCGTCGAGGTGCGGCGCGATTCGCTCGAGATCGTCCGGAAGGACACGGTGCCCTTCTGGCCCTACTTCGTGATCAAGGACCTGTTCGCGCTCAGCCTGATCCTGACCATCTTCGCCGTTTTCGTCTTCTTCATGCCCGACTATCTGGGCCACCCGGACAACTATATCGAGGCCAACCCGCTGGTGACGCCGGCGCACATCGTGCCGGAGTGGTACTTCCTGCCGTTCTACGCCATCCTGCGCTCGATCACCGACGATCTGTGGATCATCCAGATCCTGCCGATCAACGGCAAGCTCGGCGGCGTGATGGCGATGTTCGGCTCGATCGCGGTGCTGGCGCTGGTGCCCTGGCTGGATACCAGCCGGGTGCGCTCGGGCCGCTTCCGGCCGCGCTTCAAGTGGTGGTTCTGGATCCTGGTGTTCGACTTCCTGGTGCTGACCTGGTGCGGCAGCCAGCCCGCCGAGCCGCCCTACTCGGACATCTCGCTGATCGCCACGGTCTACTGGTTCGGCTACTTCCTGGTGATCCTGCCGCTCTTGGGCCTGACCGAAAAACCATTGCCGCAACCCGAGACCATCGAGGCCGATTTCGACGCCCACTACCCGCCGAAATCCGACCCCACCCCGGCCGAGTGAACCGGAGGCGAGGAGAGATACGATGATCAAGACCCGCATCATCCCCGCCCTCGCGGCGGCCGTGATTGCCCTGCCCGGCACGGCGCTCGCCGCCGGGGAGACCCATCTGGAGAATGTGTCCTTCAGCTACGAGGGTCCCTTCGGCACTTATGAAAGGCTCCAGATTCAGCGCGGCTTCCAGGTCTTCCACGAGGTCTGCTCGGCCTGTCACGGGTTGCAATACCTGTCGTTCCGCGAGCTTGGCGGCAGGACCGGCCCGGCCTTCCCGGAGGCACAGGTCAAGGCGATCGCCGCGCAATACGAGGTCGCGGACGAGGCCGGCGAACCCGGCGACACCAGGGCGGCCAAGCCGTTCGACAAGTTCCCCGCCAACACCGGCGCCGACGCCCCCGACCTCAGCCTGATGGCCAAGGCGCGGGCGGGCTTCCACGGCCCCTACGGCTCCGGCCTGAGCCAGCTCTTCAACGGCATCGGCGGGGGCGAGTACATCTACTCCCTCCTCGACGGCTACCGGGACGAGCCGGAATGTGCCGCCGAGGCGGAAATGGACGGCAGCTACAATACCGCCTTCGGGCCGGGCGGCTATCCGGACTCGTGCAAGGACGAAGAGGGGCACCACACGGTCCCCGGCTCTTGGATCGCAATGCCGCCGCCGCTGGACGTGGACCTGGTCGAATACGTCATGCACGGCGGCCCCGAAGGTGATGGCGAAAGCCATGCCGGCGAGGCCCCCGAGGCCACCGTCGAGCAGATGGCGGAGGATGTCGCGGCCTTCCTGATGTGGGCCGCCGAGCCGCAGATGACCGAGCGCAAGCAGGCGGGTTTGCGCAACATCCTGATGCTGATCACGCTGACGGTACTGCTCTACTTCACCAACAAGGCGCTGTGGGCCAGGATCAAGCGCAAGGAGTGATCCGGCTTCCCGCTTCGGACGGCCCCGGCCGCGCCGCACCCGGCGCCCGATACCCGGAGAACGCCCATGCCGCTCAACAGCTTCGGCCACCTGTTCCGCGTCACCACCTGGGGCGAGAGCCACGGCCCGGCGATCGGCGCCACCGTCGATGGCTGCCCGCCGGGGGTGGCGCTGGAGCCGGCCATGCTCCAGCACTGGCTCGACCGCAGGCGGCCGGGGCAAAGCCGCTACACCACCCAGCGCCGCGAGGCCGACGCGGTGGAGATCCTGAGCGGCGTGTTCGAGGGCCGCACCACCGGCCACCCGATCCAGTTGATGATCGCCAATACCGACCAGCGAGCCAAGGACTACGGCGACATCGCCGACAAGTTCCGCCCCGGCCATGCCGATTACACCTACTGGCTGAAATACGGCATCCGCGACCATCGCGGCGGCGGGCGCGCCTCGGCCCGCGAGACCGCCTCGCGGGTGGCGGCCGGGGGCGTGGCGCGCGCGGTGCTGGCGGAGCTTGTGCCCGGGCTGAGCATCACCGGCGCGATGGTGCGGATGGGGCCGCGCGCGATCGACCGGGAGCGCTGGGACTGGGACGAGATTCCGCGCAACCCGTTCTGGACCCCCGACGCCGAGGCCGCCGCCGACTGGGCCGGCTATCTCGACGGCCTGCGCAAGTCCGGCAACTCGGTCGGCGCGGTGATCGAGGTGGTGGCGCGCGGCGTGCCGGCCGGCCTCGGCGTGCCGGTCTACGGCAAGCTCGACACCGAACTGGCGGCGGCGATGATGTCGATCAACGCGGTCAAGGGGGTCGAGATCGGCGACGGGTTCGCCGCCGCGGCGCTGACCGGCGAGGAGAACGCCGACGAGATCCGCATGGGCAACGACGGCCCGCATTTCCTGTCGAACCACGCCGGCGGCATCCTCGGCGGCATCTCGTCGGGCCAGGACGTGGTGGTGCGCTTCGCGGTCAAGCCGACCTCGTCGATCCTCAAGCCCCGGCGCACCATCGACAAGGCCGGCAACGAGACCGAGATCGTCACCAGGGGCCGCCACGACCCCTGCGTCGGCATCCGCGCGGTGCCGGTGGGCGAGGCGATGATGGCCTGCGTGCTGCTGGACCACGTGCTGCTGCACCGGGGCCAGATCGGCGGCCAGGTGGGCGAGAACCGGGGCCGGATCGGGTAAGACCGGATCGCGCCGACGACCTCTGCCGCACGGCATCCGGCGGCACCGTTGCACGCCTCCCCCCCGACCCCCCTCCTAAGAGGAGTGGGGGGCGAAATCGGCGGGGGCGGCGCGTTTTACATCAACCCTCGCGCTGCGGCAGCATCCGGCCCAGCCGCTCGCCGCCGATGACGTGGACATGGAAATGCGGCACGTCCTGGCGGCCGTCCGGGCCGGTGTTGGCGATGATCCGGTAGCCGTTGCCGCCGGCCGCCTCGGCGACCCCGGCCTCGCGGGCGACCCGGGCGACGGCGCGGGTGAAATCGGCGATCTCGGGATCGGAAGCGGCCTCGGCGAAATGGTCGGCGTTCACGTAAGGCCCCTTGGGGATCACCAGCACATGCACCGGCGCCTGGGGCTGGATGTCGTGGAAGGCGAACGTGTGCTCGCTCTCCAGCGCCTTGTTACAGGGGATCTCGCCCCGGAGAATCCTGGCGAAGATGTTCTGGTCGTCGTAGTCGTGGCTCATCGCTGCCTCCCCGGCCTGTGGCGCGGCGCAATTTGGCGGCGGGGCGTCCGCATTGCAAGGCCGCGCTTGCAAATTCGCGGCAGATGGTCAGGGTTTCGGAGTCCAGCCGAGGGAGAACCCGGAGAGTGCCGCGCCGCGTCGTCCATTTCCTGCTGCATGTGCCGAAATGCGCCGGGACGACGGTCGAGGAACACTTCCGCGCGGCCCTGGGCGAGGGTTTCCTGCTGGCGCCGCGCTGGCGCAACCCGCTGCGCAGCGTCTTCGGCAACCGCTATTCGATGGCGCCGGGCGACCCGCGACTGGGGTCTGTGAAGGTCATCACCGGGCACTCGATGGGGGTCTCGCTGAAGCGCCGTTTTCCCGGTGTTGAAATCCGCGAATCGGTGCTGCTGCGCGACCCGGTGGGCTATCACCTGTCGCTCTACGACTACCGGGTGGCGCGCCACCGGGCCGGCGCCGGACCCAAGCCGCCCGGTTTCGCCTCGTGGTATCTGGCCCAGCGCCGCAACCCGATCAGCCGGTTCATCCTGAACCACTACTACGAGCAGGGCGTCCCGGCGCTCTACCGGCTATCGTCGCAGGGCCGGCTGGCCTGGCTGGAGGAGCGCTTCGCCGCGTTCTGGTTCGTTGGCGGCTACCGGCGCGCCGGCGAGATGATCGCCGGGATCAGCCGCGAGCTGGGCGTGGCGGGGGAGGCCGAGGACCGCAATGTCGGCGAGGCTAGCGAGACGACACTGGATGATCGGATGCGTGGCCGCATCGTCAGCGAGAACGCGGTCGACCAGGCGCTGTGGGAGCGCTGGGCCGGGCGGGGCTGGAAGGCGGACGGGCGCAACCCCGCCGAGCCGCCGCCCGCCCTGCCCGGCAACGACCGGCTGCGCTACCTCGGCAGCGACATCGCCACCCTGTTCTGGCGCGTGGCGACCCGGTGAGCGCAATTATCCGTGGCATCGAGAGCGGCAGCGCCGCAGACTCCTCCCCTTCGAGGGGAGGGGGACGCAGGGCCCGAGCAAGCGTAGGGCGGGTCTTGACCCGCCATTCCGTGTCGATCGTCGAAGGTGATTGGCGGATCAAGATCCGCCCTACTTTTTAACCGGCTTTTCCCGATTGCGTCAGCGACAGGAACACCTGTTCCAGATTCGCCTCCTCGGTGGTGATGTCGGTGATCTCGAGCCCCGCCGCCTGGGCCGCCGCCACCAGCGCCGGAGCCGAGGCGCGGCTGCGCGAATAGGTCAGCGCCAGAAGGTCGGGGGCGCGCATCCGGGCCGTCACCTCGGGGCCGAGGTCGGGCGGGCTCTCGCACCGCTCGGCGAGGCGCAGCAGCAGGGTCTTGGTGTCGATCCGGGCCAGCAGGTCGGGGGTGTCCTCGCAGGCCACCACCTCGCCGTGGTTGAGGATGGCGATGCGGTCGCACATCGCCTCCGCCTCCTCCAGGTAATGCGTGGTCAGGATCACCGTGGTGCCGGCGGCGTTGAGCTCGCGCACATAGTCCCACAGCATCCGGCGCAGCTCGATATCGACCCCCGCGGTCGGCTCGTCGAGCACCAGCACCGGCGGGTTGTGGACCAGCGCCTTGGCCAGCAGCAGGCGGCGGCGCATGCCGCCGGACAGCGAGCGGGTATAGGCATGGGCTTGCTCGGCCAGCCCGACCCGGGAGAGGATTTCCATCGAGCGGCGCTCGGATTTCGGCACCGCGTAGAGCCCGGCCTGGACCTCGAGCGATTCCAGCGGGGTGAAGAACGGGTCGATGTTCAGCTCCTGCGGCACCACGCCGATGGCGGCGCGGGCGTGGCGCGGGTTGGCGTCCTGGTCGAAGCCCCAGATACCCACCGTGCCCGAGGTCTTCAGCACCAGACCGGCGAGGATGTTGATGAAGGTCGACTTGCCGGCCCCGTTCGGCCCCAGCAGCCCGAAGATCGAGCCCGCCGGCACGTCGAGGTCGATCGCCTTCAGCGCCTGGATCGGGCCGGACCGGCGGCTGCCGGCATAGGTCTTGACCAGGTTGCGGACCTCGATGGCGTTTTTGGGCATGCGGGCGAAGATCTCCATGGCGGGAAAGGCAGCACACGGCTTGCCCGGCGAGACCGGATCGCTATCATGCGGCGCCAACACCGGTCAATCGGCCGTGACCCCAAGCCCCTGCCCCATACGGAGACCCCGCCCCCATGCCCAGGAACGCCATCGAAGCTCCAGAGACCGAAGAAGTCACCACCCGGCGCATCGCCTGCGACGGCGGCGGCGCCGCCTATGGCCACCCGAGGGTCTGGCTCCAGATCGGCGCCGAGGGCTTCGTCGAGTGCGGCTATTGCGACAAGAAGTTCGTGCTCAAGCCGGGCGCGGCGGACCACTGAGCCGATGGCGGAGGACACGCCGGCGGGCATCGGAAAAGGCGATCACCTCTATCTGATCGACGGCTCGGGCTTCATCTTCCGCGCCTACCACGCCCTGCCGCCGCTGACCCGCAAGTCCGACGGCCTGCCGGTGGGCGCGGTGGCGGGCTTCTGCAACATGCTGCACAAGATGCTGACCGGGTTCGGCGCCGGCGGGCCGACCCATCTGGCGGTGATCTTCGACTATTCGGGCAAGACCTTCCGCAACGATCTCTACCCGGAATACAAGGCCAACCGCCCGCCCGCGCCGGAAGACCTGGTGCCCCAGTTCCCGCTGATCCGCGAGGCGACCCGGGCCTTCGGCCTGCCCGCGGTCGAGATGGAGGGCTATGAGGCCGACGACCTGATCGCCACCTACGCCCGCCAGGCCGCCGGGGCCGGGGCGACGGTGACCGTGGTGTCGTCGGACAAGGACCTGATGCAGCTTGTCGGCGGCGCCATCGACATGCTCGACCCGATGAAGAACCGCGCCATCGGGCCGGACCAGGTGCGCGAGAAATTCGGCGTCGGGCCCGACCGGGTGGTCGACGTGCAGGCGCTGGCCGGCGACAGCACCGACAACGTGCCCGGCGCGCCGGGCATCGGGGTCAAGACCGCGGCCCTGCTGATCGGGGAATACGGCGATCTCGACACGCTGCTGGAGCGCGCCGGCGACGAACGTGTGCCCGAGCCTGGCTTTGCGAGCAAACCGCTGTGACCTCCGAGACAGCGGTGCCGGACGAGACCCGTCTGGAGGTGGCGGCCCTCCTCGCCGAGCTGTGCGCCCAACATGGCATCTCGCCGGTGCCCCGGCTCGAGTGGTCGACGCGCATGCGGCGGATGCTCGGCCGCGCCTACGTCGACCACCGGATGATCAGGCTCTCGGCGTGGCTGGCGGATGGCCAAGCCCTCCACACCCTTCGTCACGAGCTCGCGCATATCGCCGTGGGCAGCGGGCGTCAGGCACCGCATGGGCCGAAGTGGCGGGAGTGGGCCGTGAGGCTCGGCGTCGGGCCGCGTGCCACCTCCCACCTGGCGCCCGCGAACAGCCAGCAACGCGCCGACAACCGGCGTTACACGGGCCTTGAGTGCGGCAACTGCGGAGTCCGGCTCGCGCGGGCCCGAGTCCTGCGTGGGCTCTACCACAGAGACTGCGGACCGCGCGAAGGGAAACTCCGGCGCGTCGTCCGAGGCGGCAGGGAACAGGTGTTCAACTGGGTGGCGGCCAGGAAGTCTGGCGACGCAAAAATTCTATATGGGCATGATAGCGGTTCAACATCAGGGTCTGGCGGGAGTGTAATTGGCCTCCTAATTTGTGTCAAACAAAACGGAGGTCAGTCGCCGGACGGTTCCAGTGCCGGAGCGCCGGTCCGTCTGAATTTCGCTCCCACCGACCGGAAGAATCCAGGCAAGCTGACATGCATGATCGTGTAGACGATTGGCACCACTATGAGGGTCAGGAATGTCGATGAGATCAATCCTCCAATGACCACCGTCGCAAGCTCCGCGCCGATGATGCCGCCCTCGTCGCCGACGAACGCTGCCAGAGGTAGGAGCGCGAAGCTGGTTGTGAACGTTGTCATCAGTATGGGCCTCAGACGGATGCGGCCTCCCTGAATCAGCGCATCGTAGAGGCTGAGACCCCGTTCTCGGAGCTGTTCCACAAAAGCGATCAGCACTATCGCGTTGGTCACCACGATGCCGATGAGAAGCAAAACGCCCATCATCGCCGGAAGCCCCAGCGACCGGCCCGTGACCGCCAGTGCCGCCAGCGCGCCTATGGTAGCCAGCGGCAGACTCATGATAATCACAAATGGGTTCCTCAACGCGCCGAGGCTGGCGGCCATCACAAGATAGACAAGGACGATGCCCACAGCCATCGCCAGGAATATATCCTGGAACCCCTCGGCGATCTGCTGGAAAACCCCGCCCGTATTTACACTCACCCCCGGAGGCATGTCGATGGAGTCGATCCGCTCCTGGATTTTCGCGCCGACAGCCTGGGTGTCCTCGTCCGTGATGGCTCCGGTGATGCTGGCAGAGCGCACTCCGTCGGAGCGGCTGATGGTTACTGGACCTTCCTCCACCGTCACGTCCGCGATGTCGCCCAGCCTGGACGTGCCCATCTGCCCTGCAATGATCAGGTTTTTCACTCCATCAATCTCGTTCACGCCTTCGGCATTGCCCTTGAGTATGACAGTCGTTGGCCCGCTTTCGAGGTTGACCTCGGTGACGGGCTGTCCCACCAGGAACTGGTGGACCTGGAAGGCGACCAGCCGTGCAG